>JAAYXS010000418.1 GCA_012515775.1 Phycisphaerae bacterium | reverse complement strand
CCGTAATCTTCCTCTTTCACCGAACGAGCCGCAGATTTCCGGGCTACGGCGACACCTGCGCTTGCAGGAGCACACCGTCCCCGGCTTCTTTACCGATCAAGTAGAGCGAATCGCCGGCCCATGCCAGACCGAACCAATTCGTCTCGCCGGGGGGTAGGGCATAGGTGTTCGGGCAGGTAAGCGATTCGGGATCGAAGGTAATGACGACCGGCGGATTGGTATCCAGCAGTATCCAGAGGAGGCCGTCATGCCAAGCCATGGCGGCCATGTCAATGTCGAGCGGATAGACGTCAGCAAGTACATCGGGCTCGGCGTCACTTTCGACCCTTAGCAGGCGGTACGTGCCTGTGGCGGCGGCCCGCCCGTACAGCCAGAGAAGATGGGCGTCGGAGTCGTACGTCAGCACATCTATTTCAGTGGGCGTACCGAGGTCCGCATTTGTATCCACCTCATCCTGCGGCGCGCCGTCCGGGGATCGCCGGTAGGCGATTTCACTCGCCCCCGAACAGAACCAGAAGTGCGTGCCCTGGCAGGCATGCACGTAGGGCGGCGTCGGAGCGGCAATCGGGGCCTCTGCCTCGCCGGTGGTTCGGTCGATCGGCTGAAGTTCCGCGGCTCCAGAACCCCAATGCGTATACCAGAAATGCGTACCGTCGTAGGCCAAGCCGGTTTGGTCTTGCGGACTCGGCAGTTCGTCGAAGGTGTTCACGACCGTCACATCCTGGCAGCGATATTCGTCGGGTAGCTCCGCGACACGCTCGAACTCCAGGGACTGTCCTTCGGGCGAGAACAAGCGAAGGGTGTTGTCATCCAAGAGTTCGTATTGGGCCATCAGGCCGCCGGGCAATAGATCGCTCACGTACAGCAGGACGACACCCGGAGTCGTCATGAACAGGCCGTCGTAACACAGCAGAAAGCCGAGGTCCGGATGTCGAAAGTGCAGATTGGCGGTGGAATCGTCATTCAAGACCAGGTAATCAAGATCGGTTTGGCCGCCGCCGCGCATCGACTGGGAGGACGTGCGGCGCCAGACCGCAGGCGCGAGCGCGGCTACATATCCGCTTTCGCTCTCATTGTCGTTTTCGACAGCAAAATTCACGTTCGCATTCTCGTCAGCGGCGTTGTTGACGTTGGCTGCCGAGTTGTCGTTTACGGCGTTGTCGTTTGCGTTTTCATTCTGGTTTAAGTTCTCGTCGCCGCCCCTTGGCGGACAGCCAAAGACCAACGCGAGCGTGAGCGGAATTGCGAACAGGGCGATCCGGTTCATAAGAGGCTCCTTTGCCGCGGCTGAATACGCGCGGCGACATAAACCGCCATAAGGCCGAGGTCGCCGACTTTCTGCGCACGTAGGAACTCGCCGGCCGATTCTGCCTGAAGAAACTTTGAATCTGCATACAAAGTACCTGAAGCGACTGAAATGTCAAAGTTTTTTTGTGAACACAACTCTGAATAACGCGCAAGTCCAGGTGCTTACACAACTTGTAAACGGTTTGCCGAATACCATCTTGCGTGGCGCGTTCGGCGGAACCCGCATTTTCGAGGAGATGGTCATGAGAAAGCTGATGAGCAGGTTTTGGGATCGGATATTTGGAACAGTCGAACGCCAGGAATGGCTGGACCGCGTCGGTGACCCTCTCGAAGCGGCGCTCAAGAAGACCTTCGACGCCGGCGGGCCGGTGGGGAAGAAGGCAGGCGACTTCCTGCACGGCACTTGGTTTGGTCACCCTTTGCATGCGGCGCTCACGGACGTTCCAGTTGGCGCTTGGACCACGGCGCTGGTATTGGACGTGTTGGACGACACTATTTCGCGTCGCAGAGGTTACAGTACGGCGGCCAGGCACGCGCTCGCGGTGGGTATCGGAGGGGCCGTGGCGGCGGCAGTCACGGGTCTGGCAGATTTCCAGCACCTCTCGGCCAGGCAGAGGCGCATTGGGCTGACGCATGCCATGCTGAATACGAGTGCTCTGGTGCTGATGACCTCGTCATACATGGCCCGCAGGCGGGGCAACATTGACACAGGCAAGGCGCTCACCCGGCTGGGCTGGGCGGTGATGGCGATGGCCGCACATTTCGGCGGGCACCTGGTTTACCAGCAGCGTGTCGGCGTGACGAAGGCGGACGAGCGCGGTCGACCTGGCGAATTCGTGCCGGTCCTGCCGGTGGGAGAGTTGCGTGAGGACGATCCTCGCCGCGTGATTGTTGACGATGTGCGGGTGGTTCTGATCCGGCATGCGGAGCGGATCTATGCGCTGGGCGAAGAATGCTCGCACATGGGCGGGCCGCTGGCGGAAGGTCAGATCGTCGGCGACAGTATCAAGTGCCCCTGGCATGGCTCGCACTTCGCACTGGCGGACGGCCGAGTGGAGCAAGGACCGGCGATCCACGCTCAACCGTGCTTCGAAATCCGCATCCGCGAAGGACAGATCGAGCTGCGGCGGGCGGAGCGGGGCCGGGAATTGCCGGCGTACGCCAGCGCGCTGCCGGCCGGCGCCCCGGGAGCGTCATAACGCGGCTAAATAAACGGCGGCGGGGTCCCAGCCTTCGGTTGGCTAGCGACCCCGCCGCAGTGTGATCAGGCAGTCTCTATCAACGCGGGCCGTGCGCCGGCCGGCGGTGCGGGTTCAGCACGCGATCACGGGCAATCCGGACATTCGCCGACCAAACACTCGACAAACGGATCGATGTCGAAAACATTCACGTCGCCGTCGCAGTTGCAGTCCGCGTTCGCTGTACAGCCATATTCGGCCTGATAGGACGACATGTCCACCAGGGCCAGCACGAACGGGTCGATATCGAACACGTTGACAGCGCCGTCGCAGTTCGCATCTCCGCGCCGTACGCACGGATTCGGCGCGCACGACGCGTCCGCAAGCCACTCGCCACCGCCTGCCAGGCACTGAGCCTGCGCCAGCTCTTGGCAATGCCCGTCGTCGAAGCAGCACGCGCCGGCCGGTTGCGGGCAATCGGCAACACTGCAATCCGCCCACTCGGCGTGCCAGACGCTGGGGCTGGTGCAGGCAAACTCTTCGGTCACCTCGCACGTGCCGTCCTCGTGGCAGCAGGCGCCTGTCATTAGCTGGCAGTCAGCCACAGCACAGTCCGGCCATTCCGGGTACCAGAGATCGGGGGCGACACACGCGGCTTGTTCGGTCACAGTGCAGGTGGCGTCCGCATGGCAACACGCGGCGGCGCAGGGATAGTCTGTGAAGTCGCTCGGAACGAAGTCGTCCGGAACGCCCTGCCCGGCTGACAAACCGACGATGGCGCCGTTCGCGGGGCATTGGAGCCACGTAATGTGGATTTCGCCGGTGTCGTAGAACAACTCGACCTGGAAGGTGTTTCCGGAGCTGCTATAGCGCTCGGGGACATTCTGGTAGGTGATCGCCAGGCGGTCCGCAGTATTCTTGTAGGTTACGCTGCCGAGCTGGGCGCTCAGATCGGTGAACAGCGCTGAGACGCGCGGTCGGTTGAAATGAACGGCGAGGGTTTCAGCGGCGGTCGAGTCGCCGTTATTGAAAGTAATGTTGCCGTTGGAGTTCACGAAAACATAGGAGTAAGAGTTGCCGTACAAGGAGATCGGCCGCGAAGGATACACCACTTCATAACTGTCTTCGTAGAGCTCGATCATATACCCACCGGCGGGGTTGGTGGGCAGCGCAGTTGCCTCCTCGCCACAGACCTCGTAGAAGTCGGCGCTACCGTTCGGGATAAAGTAGTAGGTGTGGTATTGGAGGTCCAGCGATACGCCGGCCGGGAACTGTTCGGTGAAGTAGTTGGGCGGCGGTACCGTAGTAAAGCTACGAATAGCGGAATAGGGGCCCGCGCCGCAGCCATTGATTCCGCGCACGCGCCAGTAGTAGTCCGTGAGGGAGAGCAGGTAATCGTCCACGTTATGACTGGTGAGGTCGGTAATGGCCGTGTACACCACGTCGGTGAACGCATAGTCCAGAGCAACCTGCAGCTCGTACTCCGCCGCCTGCGTTGCGGCTTGCCAGGTAAGTACCGGGCTCCGCGACACTGCCGTGGCACCGGCCGGCGGATCGCTCAGCACAACCGTGCCCGGAACGCCCGTCGCCAGGTGCAGCTTCGGATGGGCGTAACGGTGCAGGCCCTGGGCCGAGGTGCCCGTCAAGAGAATCTCATACATACCCGGCGCGCCGCTGATGTTGCTGACGGTCATCACCGTAGTGAAGGGCGGCGGCTGCGTGTTCTGGCTGAAGCTGACGTTCCAGCCGGCCGGGTAACCGGAGGCCGAGAGCGTCACGGCCTGGTTGAAACCGGCATGCGGCTCGACCTGGATGGTGTACTGCACCTGAGTGGCCGGCGTGCACCGGGACTGCAGCGGCGGATCAACGTCGATCTGGAAGCCGCGGATGGGCAAGTGTAGCGACGGGTCGCCCAGCACGGTGAACTCCTCAAAGTAATTGAGGGTGTATTCGTGGGCGGGACCGTAGTCCGGATCGGCCAGGAAGTAATACAGAGCCTTCTGTAGCGCCGGTCCTACGCGATATTCGCCATCCTCGAAGAACGCGCGGAAGATGTAGTTCTCCAGGCGGCGCACCGACTCCCACTCCTGTTCGGACAGATAAAAAATCCGGTCCGTGGCCGAAATGAACGCGGCCGCGCCGCCGTTGCTCTTTCGCAGCCATGTCTCGCCGAAACACTCTAACGCCGTGAAATCCGCGGTGTCACACGAGAGGCTCAGAACGAGGCAGTACTTGTTGGCGTTGGTCAGGGCGTTCACGTCATCCTGGTTAAGGGCCGGATCCCACCAGGCTATCGACCCGCTGTGGCTTAAGTACGTGACGATCAGGTTACCCGCGTTCACGGCAGCGCTGATCTCGGGCGTGCCGGTACCGCTCGGATAGGGGGAATAAATGCGTGTCGGCGTGAGGCCGGCCGGCGTGGTATAAGCCTCGATCATCGCGTCGTGCGCGGCAGGCCCCATCGAACCCGGATCGTCACCCGCCAGGAAGGCGACCCGCGTGATATAGGTCGGATCAGCGTAACTGCCGGCTTCTACATAATTGGTCTTGTTTACGACGGCCGTGAGTTGCGCCGTAGTGCGCACCGGAAAGCGTCCGATGGGTACATCGGGATACCAGTCATCGGGGCCGTCCATGCAGGCGTAATACAAGTCGGTATCTGCGTGGCGTGTGCCCTGCCCAAACCAGGGTAGGATAGTGTCGGAATCACCGACAAGCAGGATGTAGTCGGGGGCGTCGGGCGTATTCCAAAACTGTTGGATGTAGGCTCTAATCGTCTCCGGGGCTGAGCCGGCGGCGAATTCCTTGGTCGTGACATTGAAGCCCTGGGCGGTCTTGGCCGCCACCAAACTGTTCAGGCCCGAGCTGCCGGTGAACGTCGGGGCGTTGATGATCAGGTAATTCGGGGGACCGGCGGCCGCCCAGGAAACGAATATTGCCAGAAAAGCTGCACAGGCTGCGACTTTGACCGATTTGCAGGTACACACAGACTTGTTCGACATCAAAAATCTCCTACCCCTCGTTAGCCTGGAAAAAGGAACTTGGCCATTCACCCTTCCAACCCGAGCGCAGTGTGTGGCACGAACTACTGCCCGGCCCGGAGGACGGGCAACGTCGAATGCGCTCAAGCTAAAATCAGAATAACACGAAGGCCCGCCTGTGTGCAATACTGAACTACAGGTCTGGAAAATCGTCGGTTCGCGCACATCGCAGCGGCACTTGCACGCGCCCAGAGCGCGAGATTGAGCGAACCACTGCCATCAAAGCCTCGAGATCCGATAATAACGAGGGTTCTGAAGAGCCAAAAAACCGACTGAGCAAACGTCGACAAACGGCGCTTCTGTATCGGCTACAACTGGTATGACAGTCAGACGCTCCAATGCGACTTGCTGGGCGGCATAGAGATCGTGCGGCGGCCGGCGTAAATCAGAAATCCGATCCGCAGGCCGCAACCGGACGCGGCGCCAACTCCGGTAACCTGCTCCGCAGGAGGCCGCAGTCGAGGGACAAATCCGCCGGCCGCGGTTCCGGGGCCGCGATCGAGAGCCGCGAGACTGGTTGCAGCTTGGCGTTAGCTATTCCCATTGCCGCGACGATCCTTTCGATCAAGTCGAAGCGCGACAGCCTCTCCGGGCCGGCGACGTGAATCAGCCCGGTAACTCCGGTGCGTGCCAGGCCGATTACGGCCCGGGCTGCATCCTGAATCCAAACAGGCGTTCGCCATTCATCCACAAAGAGCTTCAGCGGTTCCCCGCGCCGCGCTGCCGCCAACTGGCGTGAGAACGTCGTTTCCCGCGCGCCGCAGGGGAGGCCGTACATCAGTGGCAAGCGAATAGTAAGCACGTGGGCGCGGCCAACCAGCAGGAGTTCGGCCGCGGCCTTGGTCCGCCCATAGTGGCTGAGCGGTCGCGGCGGATCAGATTCGCGGTAGGGGGCGGCGGTCCCGTCGAAGACCATGTCGGTGGAGATGAACACGAAGCGCGCTGCGCAGAGTTCGGCGGCGTCGGCCAATACACGCGTGGCGTAAGTGTTGACCTTCTCAGCATCCCTGGGCCGTTCGTAAGCCTCGCTGACGGCTGTTATCGCGCCTGCGTGCACCACGTGCGTAGGGCGAAAATCATCGACCGCGCGCCGCAGGTCTTGCTCGTTAGCCAGGTCCACGCGCAGGGTCTTCACGTTCTCGTCGACAAGGCCGCGCCCGGCCAGGGCCAGCAACGTCTTATTAACTGTGTCGCGTTTCAGTTGCCGCAGCAGGTGTCCGCCGAGCTGCCCGGATGCCCCCGTGACCAGCCAACGTTCGTTGTCGCTCATTTGAGGCTGCCCACCTCCTTTGTCGTAGGTTACCATGTCGGCAAATCGACCGGGGCTGTGGCGGCCGATTCGTGCCGCCACGAGGTACGCGGGGGATCGGAGCGCCCCGGATCTGGCGGAGGATACTGAGATGAAGCGCGTTGGTCATGGGTCGGCGGCGATATTAATCGTTATTATGAGTCTGGCGCCGACGACGCGCGGAGCTGACCAACGAAGCTCCACTCCCCTTCGTGAGGCCAATTCCGATAACCGCCGTTTTCAATTGCGAATTCGCCCGGGACGGCCCGGAGAAGACGCTATTCGGGGCTGTAAGGCTGGGCTGTACGAGCGTG
>JAAYXS010000417.1 GCA_012515775.1 Phycisphaerae bacterium | reverse complement strand
TTATAACCACTTACGCGCGGGTTTGCGAGCGTGAGGGGCATGTACGGCAAGTGTTCGGTCATGTCCGAAATCCCGCGGTGCATAACTCTTTATTTGTCAAAGACCTACCATCCCGCGAGCGTGCCCAGGACCCCCCTCCACCACCGTCACGCTCGCGGGCAACTCGTCAAACAGTGTCCCATTCCTAGGCCTATGCTCGGCGCACCGGCGCACTTGCGGCGGGTAAAAACAATCCCATGCCGAAGTGGCTGGACCAACCGAGTACGATCGGCCCGCGGACTTCAGTGCCAAACGTCAGCCGGAACGCGCCGCCCGCTCTTGCGCCGCCATCGTCACCCGGCTTGCGTCGGAAGCGCTTAAACTGGATCGGACGCCAACGGGCGGCGATTCTGAACGCCCCGCCCTCCAGCAGAGGCTCAATCTCCACAGGGTCGGCTCCATCGAAGACGTCCGGAAGCACTGCGCGGCCCTGCTGGCGCAGGTCGTCAATGAGGAACGCGGCGCGGGCATCAGCGCGGCTCATGTCGATGCGCTCCCGGCCCCGGGTCTTGGCGTGCCGGGTGGCGATGTAGGGTGTAGCAGAAACCCATGTCTTGGACGACGCGAGCGGCCCGCGCGAGAACTCCTCCAGGCGTCCGAGGCCGAGCAGAAGCAGGCGCAGCGGGTGACGTTTTTCGACTTCGCGGCCGGTGCTTAGCTTGCGCAAGCGGTCGAGCGCACGGACTTCGTCGTCACCAAAGCCGGCGCGGGCGAAAACGGTCAGGTGGTCCAAGCGTTCGTCGCGGTCCTCGTCAGTCAGGAGGTAGTACGCATGGGTGTGCCCGGTGAGCGGGCGTCCGGCTTCGTCTTTGCCGGCGAGTACGGGCGAGCGGCCGCGCACGCCGCTGGTCTCAGTGAGTCGCCCATAAATGCCCATCAGAGTCCGTCGGGCGGCTTCGGCGACAGGAAGCGTTTCCGTTACGAGCGGGAGGACTTTTGAATCGAGGGCGTATCGCGCGACCTGGAACGGCGGGGGCGCGATTGACCGCCGGCGCAGGCGTCTGAGGGGTTCAATCTTGAAGCACTCGCGCGGGCGGGCGTACTGCACCCAGCATGAACCCGGCGGATCCGACCAGCGCTGGGCGCGCAGCCAGAGAGTTTCGGCGCAGAGGTGCCAATCCGGATCGTATGTGGCTGTCTTAACGGACTGCTGCGCAGTCCTGCCGGCGCGTTTGCGCTCGACCGTTTCGGTGAAGAGGGAGTTCTCGAACGCAGTTGAAGGATTAGCGCACAGGACCCGGACTATTTCTGCATCGCGCGGCGGGCTGGAACCATTGAGCGGAGCGCTCACGATTTTGCGTTCTTCTGCGGACGGGACGGGGCCTGGTAGCAATGTTGCTTCGCACCAGGACTCCGAGCGCCCGAGCGTGTTCAGGTTTGTGAGCAAGCGGCCCAGCGTTTCGCGTTGCGTGTCGTCCAGCGACGCGGCAGGCCAGCGAGCAAGTAGTTGCGCATCGCGGGGGACGGCAACGAAGGTGTCGAAAACCAGGGTGCGGTCGTCGGGGCCCTTCTTGAACCAGGGCATGTAGTGGCGCGTGTGGCCGGTGGATGCCGGCGGCAGCAGGAATTGCGGCGGCGCTGCGACGGCGCGCAGAACGGATTCTACGTGGTTACGGGGCAGCTCGGGAAGCGTTCGCATCCAGGCGGCGACGAGTGCGCGGAGAATGCGCCACGGCGACGGGGGCCACTCAACGGCGCCCTCATTTACATGGCGCCCCCATGGCGTGGCATGGTAGCGCCCGGCCAGGAATTTGAAGGCTATGGTGATCATCAGTTGGCGCCCTTGTCGCCGGGCTCAGGCTCTTCGCCCTTTTTGCCCTTTCCGCTTCTGCCCTTGGGCGGCTTCCATTCGACCACGGTGATAAAGGGATCGGCGAATATGCCCTTGCCAGTACACGCTTCTATGAGGGCGTGGCATTCGGTGAGAAGCTCCTCTTCGGGCGGAATTCTGAAACCCTCCGGGTGAGTCGCGACGAGGCCATTGCCCGCCGGTTCAAGATCGCAGGCGGTGCGAAGGCGCAAGCCGGTCGAGAGGAACCGACGGATTTTGAACAGCGAGAGTGCGATCAGGAGGTTGGTTGCATCCTCGGGCAAGCCGTAGCCGCGGAGGAGTGCAAGGTCGAGGTTGAAATAAGCCTTGATCTCCGCGGCGACGAATTCGGTGCGGTGGAAAGGAACATGGCCAAAGCCTTTGGCCGCCTCGCCTGACGGATCAACGCGGTCGTTCTTCACCCCGCCGCTTTCCGCGGGGCGAATATCGCTGGCCTCGATGAAGCCGCTTAGGAGGCGCGGCAAACGAAGGCGGCCGGCGGCCAAGTCGCTCTTGGCAAGGAAGACTCCGTGAACGACGGCGTTGGGGTCATATTTCATGATGAGTTTCGCTAGCGCGCGGATGTCGACCGCGCCCTTCTCCATACCAGCGACCTCTTGTCGGAGCTTGTCAAACACGCTCTTGTCGGCCCCTTCCAAAATGTAGGGGGAGTTGATTCGGTGGGCCTCGAGAATGGAATTGGTCAGCGTGCTGTCGGGGTCGTCCGAAGGCCTGACCAGGATATAGGGCAGTCCCTTTAGCTTCTCAATCAGGTCGTCGTTGGCATGGTCCCAACAGGCCAATTCCATACGGTTGGCGACCGATTGGGCCGACTCGACGAGCAGCATTTCCGTACCATCGGGCAAGGTGTAGCGCGCCGGTCCCAGGTCGGCGAACCCGGTGGGCTGGAAACGATGCCCCTGCAAGGGTTTGAGTGGGGCTTCAAGCAGTAGGCGGGGCTGACAAAGCAAAGCGGTATAGTCAACAGATGCGGCTTCGGTCGTGGTCATTCATTTTCTCCTTCCTCCGGGAGGACGAGTGCCTCGGCTGCAGCGGATCGGTCACGGCAAACGAGGTGTACGAGACGATTGACGGATATTGACGAGATCGGGATCAACAACGCGGCGGCCAGGCGCGTGCCGCGCTGGGAGTCTCGCCCAAGCGCGCTGACCTCGACCCATTCGCTGTCGCGAAGCAAACCATTTCGTTGAGGAGCCGGCAGCGGTGCGAGGCCGGACACCCGGAGACGCTGTGCCGCGATGCGGCATGCTTCGCCAATTTGGCCGGCGCGGAGCAACGGGAGGAGGCGCGGTTCGGGGCGGATTACGATTTGCGCTTCGCGCTCGCGGGCGAAGCGGCAGAACTCTTTGTTGTCGGCTTTGTGGTCGAAGGTCAGCGGTCGCGGCAGAAAAAGCAGCTTCAACAGGGCGTACTCGCGCCGTAGCGGGGGAAATCGGCGGGCCTGGAGGCCGGGGTCGATGCGGGTGGTGCGCCCGTTCGAAGCCCGGGGCTTCACCAGCATCAAGCACCAAAGCAACTCCTCCGTGCGTTGAAAATCGAAGCGTTCGCTGCCGAGATATCCTTCAATGAAGGCTGCGATGTGTTCGGGTAGCGCGCTGAAGCGCGACGCGAGCGGCAGATGTTTGCACCCCGCGCGAGCGCCGTCCATCATCCGGCGTGCGAGCACGGCGGCGAGATTGGTGGGCAGGTCGGCGGCGTTCCAGACGACCGCGCGATCTCTCTCGGCCCACGCGCGGAAGCGTTTTGTCCAATCCGCGGGTTCGAGATTGACACGAATCGGGCCGATCTTTGGTTGCTCGGCGGGTTGGTCGGGTTCGTGGTGAACGTCTGCCAGGGCCAACGCCACATTGAACTCGGCGGATCCGTCGTTGGTTGCCTCAATCCAGGCTGCTGACAGGGAGGGCAGCGGGCTGAGCTTCTTCTCGTCGCGGAAGCGCTCCGCGTTGGCCAGTTCACGTTCCGCGGCACCAATGGCCACCAGGACCTTCTGAAGGAAACCGGGCCCGCCATACCTGCAGAAGTCGAAAATCGCGCAGTCGATGCGCCGGATAGTCGCACCGAAGCGGGAGGGCGCGTTCTTATCGCCGGCAGCGCGGCGGAAGCGGTCCAGCCACGCGTCGACTTCACGGAGCAGGTCGATTGACGGGCGTTCGATGACTTTGAAGCGCCCAAGTGGCGCGGCCAGGAAGGCTTTGCCATATCGCTTGAGGAATGCCAGGCGGGCAAATGTGCGAATGCCGCGATCTACCCCAAGACTCGCAATGGCGCGAGCAAAGTCGGTGCCGTTGCGCGCATAGCGCCCTGAAACGGAGGCGCGGCCTTCTCCGAAGAGTTGACGCAACTCCCCGACGCCTGTGGGGCGATCCCAGATTGGAAGCCACAGTTCGCCGCGTGACTCGCTCTCGTCCTTTGAGGACCGCGAGTCGAAACCGGCCGCAACTGGGCGCACTGTAAACGGGAATACGGGGCGGCCTGACTCCGCAACGCCGAAGCGACGTACCGCGGCGCCCGCGAGCATCAGGGCGCCTTCGATCATCAGGATGAAATCCCATGGATTGTCGTTCGCCTCGCCCTCCATTCCCTGGGTGGCATTTTGGCCGCCAGCGCGGCCGGGCGCGAATTGGCCAACGCTTGCGGATTCGAGTTTGGCCGGCAACGAGAACAGGGCCAGAGTAAGCAGCTCGCGGGACTGTTTGCTCGGGCACTTCTCCTCGTGCAACCCGACCGAAACGATGCGCTGCATGAAGTTTTGGGCGAAGTCTAGACGCCCGTCGTTGCCGCCAGTACCCAACAAAGGCGCAAACCCTTGCGTGTTTTGGTGAAGAACCATGGCGGCGTCCATCCAGGCGACGACTTGGTCGGGCAATTCGCGCCGGTAGCGACGAATCAGGCGGCTCTTCTGTTCGTCCTGCGGCTTATCTCCGATTTCTTCCTCGGAAATGATGGCTTGCACGGCGTGAATGACATTGCGATAGAGCTCCACGCGAGTACCCGAACTGGACGCTAGCGCCTGCACCGCCCGTTTGTTATCTTTCTTGAAGAAACCCGAGCCGCCAGCCCAGGGGGTGACGATCGGTGTCGGGCGGTACTCCCCCAAGAAGAACGTGGTTAGCGCATCGCTTTCCAGCCGTGTGCGCAACCGAAACACATCATCTTCCCACCAGGCGAGCGCCTCGGGATCCTTCTGCTCGCTGACCAGGCGCAGAATGCCGAGGGCCTTTAGATAGGCCATCAGCGGCTCGGGCGTGCAGCCGTGGAGTTTGAGGTCCTGGCGCGCTGCCTCAGGCATGATGGGCTCCTTCACAACGTGTGGTCTCGGCGCGGTTAGCGCCGCCGCGCTCTTGTTTGGCTTTGCTGGCGCGCATGTCGGCGGCGCGCACAAGCGCTTCCAGGTACGCCAAGCGGAAAGGTCCGAGCGTTTCGCGGAGGCGAATCACACGCTCCGCCCATGACGGTTGCTGGGCGAACGGGGGGTGTTCGCAGAGGCCCAGTTCCATCGGTTCGAGGGAGAGCCTGACCGCAGGGGCAATTACGCCGTCGCCAAGGTCGACGGCGCGTAATGTGTCGCCCTCCCAGACACCGCGCGCGAACCGCCGGTTCCCGTCGGGGCGGAGCTCGTTCGGCAGCGAACGTATCGACAGACGCACCTTGCCATGGTGCGCGGCAACGAGGTAGGCGACGAGATCGAGGTCGCCATCTGACAAGTCGCGCAGAGTGTGCAGGGGGTCGTCGGGCCGCTCGAGCACGGCTAGTGCGGACGCGAGTTCGTGGCGGAAGTGTCGCCGTTTGTAACGCTTCCACTGGCCCGGCGCTTTGGCCCAAAAGTTCACCCCGTCAGCGACGCCGTCGGGCAAGGCCGCTTGAAATTCGTCGTGTGCCTTGCCGCGGTCATGCCAACGGGCGGCCAGAACCAGCGCTGGGCCTTCGAGAACCTGCAAGTCCGTGAGAATAGCGGCAATTTCCTCGCACACGTCGCGCGTGTGCTCTGCGATCGTCTGCAGGACACTGGCGTGCGAGAGGCTATCGTTGGCGGTCGCGTCCTGAGGGCGTTCACCATTCTTGGTGACTGTTTGAACGGGAACGACCTCGTCAGGGCTCGAAGGGTTCCATCCAGCTTGCGTTGAATATCCGCCCGCTTCGCTATGGATGAGGAACACCTGTCCTGGGACCACTCTGGCGGTGTCCGGCTTCTCCCATTTGCCATCGAGGAAGTTCCAGCGCCAGATTTGACCGCGGTGCTTTTGGGCGAAGTTACTGAAACCGCGCACCGGCGCCGGACACAACTCTTCAGGAGTAGGCGCGGGTGCGTTCGTGGGCGGTGCCTCGTGTCCTTTGGGACGGTCCCAAGCACGCCAGAAGACGCGCACGTCGCTCTCCTCGACCTCCCGGACAAAGCGGTCGATGTCGATGTCGTTTCCCGCGAGGTCCGGCGTGGTGTCGAACAGGTCTACGAGATCGCGGCGGCGGATGACATGCGTGTGCTCAAACGGCAACTCAGTTGAAGGCAAATTCGAGAGGCCAACATCCTTCAGTACCTGGAGCTGAGCACGGGCGTATTCAAGATCGCGCCTTTCGTACGGTTGAGCCAGGTCGAGGTCTTTCTTGTGGGTCAGGTCAATCCAGTAAACAGCCGCGTGTTTGTTCTCACCGCCGCGCCGATTGCAGCGGCCGAACCGCTGAACCAGGGAAGCCCACGGCGCGAGCTCGGTGAACAGCGTGGCCGCGCTGACGTCGACGCCGGCTTCGATGACCTGAGTGCTGACGACGATCGTGCCCTCGGCAGGCGGGGGCACGAGAGCCCGGTCAACTGCGGCCTTGCGGTCGCCGGGGCGAAAACGGGAGTGCAGCAGGACCAGGCCCTGGTCGTTGCGCGAGCCCCAGCGCTGTGAGATTTGTCTGTGCAGCTCGCGCGCTCTCTGCACAGTGTTCAAAACGACGATGGTCCGCGTGCCGGGCTTGCGCCTGTGCACATCAAGTAACTCAGCCGCCAAAGCCGGCAGGTCGCCCATTCTGGCTTCCGCAATGAGTAGCGGCTTGGACGCGTTCCAACGATCGCTGAGAACCTTGCGAGCGTCATCTGCCAGCCCGTGCGCCGTGCTTTCGCGCGAGAAGTCAAACCGCAACTCTCGGAAATCGTTCAGAAACGGCCTGAGGTCCACTGTGTTGAGCCACTCGCGACGCAGCGTGGCAGACATCCATACGCTGCGGCAGGCATGCCCGTCCGCATTGCCAAGGACGCGGCGGAATGCCTCCAGTTGGGCGGTCGTCGCCAAACCAGAGCCCATTAACTGAATTTCGTCGAAAACCCAGAGGCAGTCGGTGTGAAGCAGACCGAACTGCATTGGCCAGCGGGCGCGGCTGGCCGCGTAACCGCGGTTGAGGGCGCGCGAGAGGAGCATGTCCTGCGTGCCGATGATGATGGCTTCGCGTTCGGGGTAGGTGTCCCAATCTTCTTCGTCTTCGCCGCCCATGAGGACGTGAACGGACACCTTCTCCTGTAGATTGAGCTTTCTCACCCAGTCGATGGCATTCTTGTGCGTCTGCTCGACTAGAACGCGCATCGGCAGGCAGTAAACCAGGCGGCGCGGAGTTCGGCGGCGCAATTCATCGTTCGCTTCGAAGCGTCGCCAGAGCCAGCCGACCACGGCCATGGCCGTTTTGCCGAGCCCGGTCGGAACATCTACAAGCGCTGGCAGGTTGTCGGCCTTGGCAAAGTCCTCCTGATATGCGAAAGGGTCAAAGCCGGCAGCCTGCTGGAAAAACTTCGGATATTCAGTTTTGAATCCGTTCATGTGCTCGCCCTCAAGGGAACAAAAGCCTAACACAGAACTGCGGCTGGTTCAAGTAGTCTCTTGATCACGCAACAGGTGCCGTAACTTCTTTTTGGCTTTGCAGAGGTGTTTGCGCTCTGCTCGCGTCCGCGCGCCGCGTGCCTCTGAATACAAGAACGCCAGAGCGGCCTCACGTTGTCGTCCCGGGAGAGCGTCGATTTCCTGGCGCACGCGGCTGCACTCTTCTTTCCTGATCAGTTGATCCAGCGGGGACAGCGACCTATCCGCTAGGTTGTGTGCTTCACCGAGCGCGGCCGTTGCTCGCCGTGGGGAGCGCCGGTATCCTGCGCGGCAAAGCTTGCCCGCGCGCAGCGCGTAATGTCGGGGGTTGGTGATGGAGTGGCGCCTCTGCCAGAGCTTGGCGTTGAGGTCCTGCCGGGCGTCATCGTCGCCGGATAGAATGCGTTCCAAATCGGGTTGGAGAGCTTCGAGGTCGGATTCGTCCATAAAAATGCTCCTTTACCCTTCTAGACACCTGCGAGGCCAGTTGCGCTCCCTCTCCGGACCTCACCAAGTAACTAAGCTTGACGCGAAACTCTGGCGATGGTACACTTCGAGCGGTTGAAGTCAAGTGCTGTGATCTTGCAGCCTTGCATACGCCGGCGGGCCGGAAAAGCTGCGGCCCCATTGAAGTGTTACTTGGTGTGGCGCAGCTAGACGAAGGCCGAAGTTTCCGCAGCCTCCACCCGTCGGCGGATTGAAGTCAAAGCCTAAGCTTCGCGAGCGCCCAATAGGATTCTGCCTTGGGCCATTGCGCGGCTAGGAGTTTCTATACACGCTAGAAGGCGCCGGTGGCCAGTCGGGAGCCCCAAGGAAGGAGAACGCATAAGGGGGAATACAACGGATAGTCGCATAGGGTGGATCGGGCGACGGAGTGGCTTCCGCGGGGCGTCAGCTCAGCCGATTCCTGGCCGATTCTTAGCCGGTTACAACTGCTCCCGCACGCTGTACGATGCCGGCTAGGGAGTTTGGCTGATGGCAGATGCGTTGCCGCCGACATCGCGGCCGACAATCTACCTCGTTTCAGACGGCACCTGCCGCACCTGCG
>JAAYXS010000416.1 GCA_012515775.1 Phycisphaerae bacterium | reverse complement strand
CAGCCACGGCCTGCTTTCCTGCCAGGATATTGACTGCATTCTGGACGAGCAGCGCGTCAGCCGCCTGCCATTCGGACAGATCGCCGCCCAGCGCGGCTTGCTGACCGAAGCGCAGATCGAGACGCTATTGCAGATTCAGCAAGTACGCGTCGCCAGTGAGATCGCCGAAGCTCTGGCGCTCTCCGGTGTGTGCCCGCCGCTCGTCGCCCTGGAATACCTGGGACGTTTCTTGGTCACCCTGGCCGCAAGGGGTGCAGCCGTCTAAGGGAGCGCATGACCGACGTGGCCGCCGACAGCCTCTTTGCCCGCCTTAAGGCGGACAACCGCCTGCCGAGCCCGCCCGGTACCGCCATCCGCGTGACCGAGCTCTGCCGCTGCGGCTCTGTTGAGCTGCGCGACATCGCCACCGTCATCATGTCAGACCCGGCCCTGTCGGCCCGGGTTTTGAAATTCGCCAACTCGCCACTGCTGCGCACCCGCCGCGCCGTCGCATCCGTGCGCGAGGCGGTGCTGTTTCTCGGCCTGCGAACGGTGAAGAATATCGCCCTGGGCTTTTCCCTGGCCTCTCCCAGCTTCGAGCCCATTTGCCCGGAATTCGACCTGCAACGCTTCTGGCGCGACAGCTTCCTGGTCGCGGTGACCGCCCGCCGTTTCGCGCAACATCTTGGTTCTGCCGATCGCGAGGAGGCCTTCACCGCCGGGCAGCTCGCGCGGATTGGACAACTTGCCTTCGCCCGCGGCGCTCCCGACGAATACAGCCAAGTCTTGCGCCTGGTCGCAGAGGGCCTGCCCCTCGTCGAAGCGGAGCGGAAAATTCTGGGCACAGATCACACGCAATTAGGCACCAGAATACTGACCGAATGGGGGCTGCCCGACGTGTTGGTACGGGCCGTGGAACGAGCCGGGCGGAGCAGCCTGCGGCCTGACTCACAAGAGGACGCGCTGGCGCACATCGTACACCTGGCGCTGGAAGTGTTGCCGGTATTCTCCCACAAAGGCCCCTTGAGCGAGCTAGCCCGGCAGGCGGCACGAGCCGTAATCGAGGAGACGTTGGCCCTGGCCGAGCCCGAGTGGCAGGACATGGCCCGCGCCATTCGCGCCGATTGCGCCGAGGCCGCGGTTTTCTTCGACGTCGACCTCGGGGGCGGCTTGCGGGTCTACGACCTCTACGCCGACGCCCAGGAGGAGGCCGGGCGAGCCGCCCTGGCGGTGCAGTTGGCGGCCCGCGACGCCCACCGGCTGCGGCGTGCCATGACCGACCGGCTGACGGGCGTCGCCAACCGGGCCTGCTTCGAACTGCGGATGGCTGAACTACTCAGGGGCCTGTCGCCCCGGCGCTTCGCCCTGCTCACTATTGAGGTCGACCGTTTCGCGCAGCTCGGCAGTGACCTCGGATTGGCGGCGGCAGACAGAGTGCTGCGGCAAGTCGCGCGGCGATTGCGAACCTCGCTGAGCGACGTTGATCTGTTGGCGCGCTGGGGCGGCCCGCGTTTTGTGGTAGTGGCGCCGCGCGGCGATCGGCACGGCGCCTGCGTCGCGGCAGTCCGCGCCTGCCGGGCGGTCGAGCGCTCCAGCATCCAGCTCGACAGCCAGCCGTTGCAAATCACGGTCAGCGTTGGCCTGGTCTACAGTTCTGATTACAGCGTGCCAGTCGACCTCGAAACGCTCACGAACGACGGCCAGCGCCAACTTCAATTGTCCAAAGACGCCGGCGGGAACACCTGGTCCTACCTGGGCCGGACCGCTTCCCAAGCAGTAGCAGCGACCCAGGCCGCGGCCCAAGCCCCACTGCCTTAATGTGCCCACCCGATTCGAGCCCGAAGTACCAGCGAACCCCCTAAGTCAGTCAGGAACCAATTTCGCCCGATCCCGCCCGCAGAATGCCCAGCCACGGCTCCAGCGCAGTGCCGCCTTGAACGGTTGGCTTTCTCGCGCGCAAGCGAACCACCAGGCAGGCTTCACGCTGCACCCAATCGTTACGCTCGGCGACCGGTTTCAGAACAATCCCCCAATCCGTCGGCAGCATCCAGGTCGAAATCCCGGGGAACTTCTCCCGCAACGCTTCAGGCGGCGCCGCTTCAACGCATTCCGCGGGCAACGTCTCGAACGCCGCGGCTCTACCCGCAGCCAGCGCGGCGGCGAATGCCTCCGGCGT
>JAAYXS010000415.1 GCA_012515775.1 Phycisphaerae bacterium | reverse complement strand
GAGAACGGCCGCGGGCTGGGCGCCAGTCACCAGACCGGCTGGACGGCCCTGGTGACCCGCTTGGTGGAAGATCAGTACGAAGCTCCGCCGGCCGCGCCCAAGCGTGCGCGCAAACCGCGGGCCGCGAAGACCGCCGAGCCTGGCGCAACGCCAAGCGCGGACCGCCCGAAGCGGGGCAAAGCGGGCGCATCGCGAACTTCCAGGAGCAAACGCAAGACATGAACAACGTGCACATTCTTGGATTCTCGGGCAGTCTGCGCCAGAGCTCGTATAACCGGGCCCTGCTGCGTGCCGCACAGGAGTTGCTGCCCGAAGACGTGACGCTGGAGCTCTTCGACCTCGATCCGATTCCGCTGTACAACGGGGATGTTGAAGCCCGCGGCTTTCCCGAAGCGGTGGTGGCATTTAAGGAGCGCATCGCCGCGGCCGACGCCCTGCTGATCGCCGCTCCCGAGTACAATTACTCAATCCCCGGCGTGCTGAAGAACGCGATCGATTGGGCCTCGCGCCCGCCGGACGCGTCGCCCCTTAATGGTAAGCCCGTCGCACTGATGGGCGCGTCCGTTGGCCTGCTGGGCACGGCGCGCTCGCAATACCACTTGCGCCAGGTGTGCGTGTTCACAAACATGCTGCCGCTGAATCGGCCGGAGGTATTCGTGGGCCGGGCACACGAGAAAGTCGACGCAGAAGGCCGCCTAATTGATGAAAGCACGCGCAAACACGTGAAGGGCCTGCTCGAGGCACTGAGGGATTGGACGCGCAAGCTGCGCCGCGAGTGATCCAGCCCGCGTTGCGAGTGATCCAGCCCGCGCAGCGAGAGGCCACAGACCCGCCTCCTCCTACGGACCCTCGACGGCCCGCAACACGTTCATGTGATTCACAACGTCGTCACGGCTAAGCATTCCGACCAGTTGGCCGGAGGCAACCACCGCCAATTGATCGACGCCCTCGCGCTCCATCTGCTCCAAGGCCGACCAGAGCTCGGCATCCGGTCCGGTGTAGCTGGTATTGGCCAGCGGTGACATGACGCTGTCGACCCTGGTCCGGTCCCACTCTGATTTGGGCGCCTGCTTCAGACCTTGCAACGTCAACAGGCCCAAGGTGTCGCCGTTCCGCCGTACCACGAAGCAGCGCCGCCCCTGCCGGCGAACCTGCTCATCGACCAACTCACGCACCGTCAGCTCCGGCGGAACGTTCGGACAGGCCGTGTTCATCGCCTCGGCCACCTTGTGCCCCGTCAGCAGACGCTGCAGCGCCACTTGCTGCACTTGCGCGCTGGCGGCCGTTTGCAGGAACCAGCCGATGAACGCCATCCACATGCCGCCGATGAAGTTCCCCATGAACATCTGCCAGATGCCGAACACGATCAGCAGTATGCCAAAGGCTTGCCCCACGCGGGCCGCAATCGTGGTCGCGCGGCGGTAATTGTGCGTTATGCCCCAGACGAGGGCGCGAAACACGCGTCCGCCGTCCAGCGGGAACCCCGGGAGCAAATTAAAGATAACCAACATGGCGTTAATCAGCGCCAAGTACAGCAGCAGGGCTCGTACGGGCGGAAACTCCGTCCACAGCGCGGCCGCCGCCCCGAAGACCCCCGCCAATGCCAGGCTTACCAGCGGCCCGGCCACGGCGATCAAGAACTCCGCCATGGCGCGCGGCGGCTCCCCGGCCAGTTGCGAGACCCCGCCAAAGATGAAAAGCGTGATACTGGGCACGGGAATGCCGTAATATTGCGCCACAAAAGCGTGCCCAAGTTCATGCAGGAGCACACTAGCGAACAGCAACGCGGCCGTGATCGCGCCCATGCCCCAATACCAGCCGCTGGACCAGTGCGGAAATTCTCGCGGGTAATACGCGACGGCGAGCATCCAGGTCAGCAGCCCGAACACGAGGAACCACGAAGCATCCAGCGCGATGCGGATCCCGCGGATGCGGCCCAGCGGGATTGAACGTGCGGACAGAAAGCCTCTGCTGTTGCGTTTCGGGTTCGCGGACTCGTGCGAGGACCGTGGCCCGTCGCGCGCGGGCCGGCCCGATTCAAATCCGGCACCATCGGGGGAGAACGGAGCTGGCACAGCCTCGTTATTCAGAGATTAGCCCTTTCAAATCAAAGCTCATCGAGTATATGGGCGGGGCCGGCAGTGGTCTGTTGGGGTCCGTTAATTCGCCGTCAGCGCTTTGAGCACCCCCGGCTCAGCGGCAGCTTCGCCTTCGGCGGCTCAGGGCGAGAATTGCTTCGTAATCACTCCGCCTCGTCCGCGTCCCTGTCCCCATGTGCTGTGGACGATGCCGAGTCGGTAAGCTGGCGTATCGTCTTCCGCGCGACGTTCGACGGAATCGCCAGCCCGATACCGGCGTTAACGCCGACCGGGGAGATAATCGCGGTATTAATGCCGATCACGTGCCCCGCCATGTTAACCAGCGGGCCGCCCGAGTTGCCGGGGTTGATGGCCGCGTCCGTTTGAAGAAAGCTTTCGTGCCCGCCGGCCGTGCTCCGCCCCAAGGCTGAGATGATGCCGGACGTGACGGTCTGCGGTAATCCTTCGGGGGCGCCGATGGCCAGCACCCAGTCGCCCACCTTAACCTCGTCGCTGTCGCCCAACGGCGCCGCCATCAGCCCGCCCGGGCGGATCTTCACGATCGCCAAGTCGTTCTTCTGGTCGCTCTTGGCCCATCGGCCCTGGCGCACGCGCCCGTCCGAGAGAATCACCTCGGCCGTCTGGGCCTTGTGAACCACGTGCCAGTTGGTAAGCACGTAACCGTTCTCGGCATCAACGATTATCCCGCTGCCGATGCCTTCCTTAAAGTAATATTTTGGCCCCGAGAGGCCGTTGAAGCCCTCCTCGCCGAAAAAGCGACGCAGGAAATCGCGCATGTCCGGTTCTGGCTCCACGCGCACCCGCTCGCTGGTGCGGATCACGACCACGGCCGGCTTCACCGCTTCCGCCACCGCCTGGAAGAGCGTGGACAGCGTATCGCCGCGCTCCAGCCCGCCCATGCCCTCACGCAGCGCCCGCACATGGGCCGCGGTCCGTGCGTACGAAATGCGACCGATCAAGGCCGGCAGAAAGAAGAACGTCAGCAAAAACACCGCCAGCGCAACCAGCCACGGCACCGCCTGCCGAAAACCAAATTCGTCGGGGCGTCCGCCGTTGTCGTCCATAGCAATTCCCGCGTCGCCGGGCGCGTGCCGATTCTATTCGGACCTCGGGGCGCCTGGCTTACGACGAAGGGGGAGCGAGTGGCCAAAAAGGGGGGGAGCGAGTGGTTAGTTGTCAGTGCTTGGGCGATATAGTGATTAGCTGTTAGTTATTAGCAATGGCATTCGGAAGACGCTGGCTCGGGAATTCAAAGCGTACAACATGGGCAGCCTACGTTCCTATAACTGTTGGCCGTATGCGCGGGTTGGTTGGCGCAGTTAAATAATGAATATGGCTGCCTGGGGCGGTGCCCAAGCGTGCGACGGGAATCCGTCACTGCGGGAGCGTTTCAGATTGACGGACTGTCAGGGCGGATGTACGATGCGGTAGTCCAAGGAACTGTAGCATTGTGCGCGTTCGCCGCCCGACCGGCCAGCGCTCGCCTTGTTTTGACAGAATGGGATTGATAGTGCCAAACGGGGGCACGCAAAAATTCGCCGTCCAGGCCTGTGGGTCTGGCGGTCCGAACTGTGGTTCTCACTAGGAAGCAATGATGGCCATCGCTGTGCGCACCCGAACCGTACTGATTACCGGTCTTCTTGTCGCCTTTGCCGCCGTGGCTGCCGAAGTTCGGGCCGAGGAGCGGAAGTTTGCGGTCATGTTGGGCGTGCCGATAAAAACTGTTCCGCCAGTTGCCCTGCCAAACCCTAACGACATTTGGGATGCTTTTTTCGACCAATGGAAGGACGGGCAACCTGAACTGCCCACTCCGGCCATAGACTCGTTCGCCGAGTACTGGTACGAGATTTCTTACGGCAACGTAAACGTCAGCGGAGATGTTTTGGGCTGGGCCATGTTGCCCTGGCCCGTAGCTCCGGCCGCGGGCGCTTCGGCTGATGGCATCCTGAACTTCCGCGATCTCAATAACAATGGTCAGTACGACCAGTTCGAGGGGGAGTCGTTTACACAGAGCCGCCAGCTTGACTACATAGACTGGAATGGTGACGGGCCAGATGGGCAAGGCACAGGCATAGCGGATGCGATTTGGATAGACCAGGCTCCCACCGGCGTCCAGTTCCCCCGTGGGCTCACAGACTTCGGTTGGCGCCTGGTCAAATCTAACGATGGCTACGTCACAGCCATCGTCGACCAGGTTTGGACGCCTGGTGAGCGTTATCGCGACATCAACGGAAACGGCCGCTATGATGCATTGATCGAGCCGTGGCGGGATGGTTGGGGATCCACGACACCGTGTGACATCGATGGCGAAATCGATGCGCCGCAAGAAATCTGCGACATCGATGGCGATGGGAAGTGGGATTTCCCCGAGCCGTTCGAAGACTTCCTGGTCATTTACGATCCCAACTGTGGCGTAGCAGAAGGCTGCTGGGTTAAGCTTGACCCGAGTTGGAAGAACCTCGATGCAAGTGACCGCGCTTGGGCCGAGGCCTTTATCCGCGCCAACTATCCCGGGGACGCGGGAGAGCCGATCCGGATGCACCCGGAGTACGATCCAAGCAGTCTCGACGCTGCGAAGCGCATTCCGCGCCCCGACCCGAACCAAGACCCAGCACCCTCCGGCTTCTTGGCCCGCTTCGGAAACGACAAGTACGATGGGCCGGATTATTGGGTTAACGCGAACAACGACGGGTCGAAGCTCCAGCAGCAAGCCGTGATGCCGTGGATGCCATCGGCCTCTACTCCAGCCCCGGACAGCTTTTGGGCGCCGTTCCCTTGGGACTACCAGGCCTGGTGGCGGGCATATTGTGAAGACATCAGCCAGTTGATGGAGGACGTCGGGGAGCCTGACCCACCCGAATGGAACAACTGGATCCCGATCTTTCTCGAATTCGATCCGGCACGTCCAAATTCGCCGGCCTTCCCGACTTCGGGCGAGCGCGCCTTTAATCCGAACTGCGGCGGTGACACGGCCCGCGCCGATCAGAGGCCTATAGACCAGGGTGGGCCGGGCCATTGCTTTCCCGAGGCGGACCCAAGAGATTGTGGTGACATGGATCTGCCGGAACCCGACCCGCCGAATCCCGGTGACGGCAGCGTCGAGGGCGACCCCTATGGCGGCTCTACCGGCGTAATCAGGCCGGACGCTTACGGATATTATGATGGCCCTGCGGAATTCATCGACCTGGCTTCGTCGATGTACCATGCCGCTAATCTGAACGGAACGTTCAACACCTCCGGACTGGCGCGGGGCGGCGACGGCCGTCCGGGCGAAGTCACCTCGCCCCACGGTACCAGCCCGTTTGGCCAGGACATTGGCTTGGGATATCCGGAGAGCCCGTCGGGGCCGGACGGTTCGATCCCCGCGGGCGGCCCGCTCGCGTACAACGTCCATGGTGCCAGCGGCTATGACGCGGGCAACGTTCTGAATCTGGAAGTTTTGCCCTGGATGTGGAAGAAAGAGGTCATCCAGGAGATTATGGGCATGGAATACCATTCTAATCGGCAATATGTCTACGGCTCCGACGTCGGCCTTGGGCGTCTGGCCACGCAACACAAACTTGCCGACGGGTGGGAGTCGATTCCCGCACAGGATCCGTTTGGCGTGCCGCGTGTAGGGCCAATCGCGTTGGCCGGGAACGTTCTCTATGGAGTGCGAAGCGAGGGCACCGACTTAGCGGCGCGCAATTATCTGGTGACTATCGATACCAGGCGTATCGCGGATGAGTTCGGCACGGTCACTGGCATTGATGGCTCAGCGACCGAAATTGCGGAAATAGAAAGCACGGAGTTCGATTTTCCCATTGGGCGCATCACCGAAATGGCATACGCACCTGACACCGGTGTAATGTACGCGATCGATGAGCAGTTTTTCCAAAGTTTTCTCTGGACAATCGATCTGGAAACCGGGGAAGCGACGCGGGTAAGGTCACATCTCATCGACGAGGAGACGGGCGAGTGGGTCGAGGGTCCGCCGCTCGGGGCCATCAGAGGCCACCTCGGTACAACGTATGGCGCAAGTGGCTTGGCGTTCGCCAGCGGGAATCTCTACACGCAGGAGCCAGCTACTGGGTACATTTGCAGATTTGAAAAAGACGTGACGGGCGCTTTCACAGGGAACCTGGTTACCATCGATTTGGGGTCGCCCGTAGCTGCGCCGTTTAGCGTGGTGGCGCTTGCTACGGAAAGCGCCGTCGTGAACCCGAGCCTGTATGCTCTCAACGAGTGGGGCGAGGTGTATCTCATCACGATGTCTGGGGTGGGATGGCAAATATCGGCCGTGCCCGACGTTACGTTTCCGCCCACCGGGGCCAGCCCGCTCCTGGCCGGCGACCGCAACCTGGACGGCCTGTTGGACATGGGTGAGGTGCGCCTGGCCGGCACCGAAAACTACATAATGGACGCATACTCGTTGACGCCCAACGACGGCGGCCCGTCGAGCGCGTATCCCTTTAACCGTCGGCGGCTGACGGAGGATTTGGTCGCCGCCCTGGATACGGCTTCCGACTGGGACAGCCTGGTCATGCCCGTCCCGCAGGGCGATGGCAGCATCAAGAGCTTCGTGCACTCGACTTTCTACTTGCCGCCAGGCTCCACCGACGGCATTACAGCCGCTGGTGGGCGTCCGGCATTCGTGCTGCCTGCGCCGGCTATGGACTTGCCCATCTTCTTCCGCGACGAATCTGGGGACATTTCCCCGTTCCCCCTGTGGTTCTCTGATTTCGGCATAGCGATCGGCAGCGCCGGCGGCGAAACCGGACTGGACCAGACGGACCTGCACATAACCACGATGGCGCACGAATGGCTGCACGTGTGGGAGGGCTATCCTGACCTATACGACTATGATGAATACATCGCCGAGCATATTAACTACCCGGTCGGGATCTGGGACATCATGTCCGGCGGGTACTGCCATCCGGCGCCGCCGCTGAAGCAGTTCTGCCTCGGAGACGCCCGCCTGGGCACGCAGCACGCCCCCTGGATCCAAGTCAACGACTTGCTCCGCGTGATGGAGCCTTGGACTGACACGGCGGTTGAGCTGCACGACTACGCATTCCATCCGACTAACTCGGCGTGGATGTTCCAGAACCCGGACAATACCGGCGAACGCTTCTACTTCTGGCGCATCACGCAGACCGAACCCACGCCGCCGCGCTACCGGGTGAACTTCTCACGCAATACGCCCGGCGACGGCGTTCTGATCATGCACACCGACATGGGCCAGACCTTCGGCCTGGG
>JAAYXS010000414.1 GCA_012515775.1 Phycisphaerae bacterium | reverse complement strand
CGTCGGCCGCCGCCAGTCGCACCAGCGTGTCGCGCGCCACGTCCGGCCGCCGCGCCAGCCGCCGGATGGAGGTAATCGGGCCTTCGCGGCGGGCCGCTTCAATGCCGGCCACCTTCGCGGCACTCAGCCCGCGCACCAGGCGAAAGCCCAGGCGAAGAGAAGGGATCGAGGGATCAAGGGATCGAGGGATCGAGAGGGAGGCAGCCGCGTCGCGCACTCTTGATCCCTTGATCCCTTGATCCCTTGATCCCTCCTTTTCTTGCCTGCCCTCCAAAAACTCCAAACTACAATCCCACCCGCTGTAATTCACATCCACCGGCAGAACCCGCACGCCGTGTGCGATCGCGTCCCGTATCAACTGCCCCGGACTGTAGAATCCCATGGGCTGTGAATTCAACAATGCGGCGCAGAATGCGGCCGCATGGTAACGCTTGAGCCAGGCGGACGCATAAGCCAGCAGTGCGAACGAGGCGGCGTGGCTCTCAGGAAAGCCGTACTCGCCGAAGCCGTGGATCTGCTTATAAATCTGCTCGGCGAACTCACGCCCATAGCCGTTGTCGAGCATGCCGCGAATGAGCCTGATTTTGAACTGCTCCAGCGCGCTATGGCGGCGCCAGGCGGACATGGCGCGGCGGAGCTGATCGGCCTCACCGGCGGTAAAGCCCGCGGCCACCATCGCCACACGCATGACTTGCTCCTGGAAAAGCGGCACGCCCAGAGTTTTCTGCAGAACGCCTTTAACAGCCTCGCTGGGATACTCGACGGCCTCCAATCCCGCTCGCCGCCGCAAGTAGGGGTGAACCATGCCACCTTGAATGGGTCCCGGCCGCACGATCGCGACTTCAATAACCAGATCGTAGAACTGGCGCGGCTTCAGACGCGGCAACATGCTCATCTGGGCGCGGCTTTCAATCTGGAAGACGCCGACGGTGTCAGCTTGGCAGATCATGTCGTAGACGGCAGGGTCCTCGGCTGGGATTTCGGACAGGGAAGAAGGGATCAAGGGATCGAGGGATCGAGGGGTCCTCTCGTTCCCGTGTTCCTCTTCTTCTTGATCCCTTGATCCCTCGATCCCTTGATCCCTCATTATACTAAGCAACCCAAAGCACTTATTGATCGCCGTAAGCATACCCAGCGCCAGACAGTCCACTTTCAGCAGGCCAAGCGCGTCTATATCGTCTTTGTCCCACTCAATAAACGTGCGCTCGGGCATTGCCCCATTCTCCAGTGGGACAATTTCGCACAATGGAGTCTCGGTGATGACAAAACCGCCGACATGCTGCGAAAGATGACGCGGGAAACCCAGCAATTGCACTACGAGCCGAATCAACATCTGAACCGTGCGGTCTTCCGGTTTCAGCCCGGCCGCGGCCAAAGCGTCGGCCGGAATAGTGTCGATGTCCCACCAGTCCAGCGATTTGGCCAGGGCGTCCACGCGATCCAGTGACAGCCCCAATACCTTGCCCACGTCGCGCGCCGCTGAACGCGGGCGATAGGTAATAACTTCCGCGGTAATGCCGGCCCGCTCGCGGCCGTACTTGTTGTAGATGTACTGAAAGACCTCTTCGCGCCGTTCATGCTCAAAGTCTATATCTATGTCAGGCGGCTCGTTGCGCTCGCGGCTGATGAAACGCTCGAACAATACGTCGATACGGTTCGGGTCAACGGCCGTTACGCCCAGACAATAACAAACGGCCGAATTCGCCGCTGAACCGCGGCCCTGGCAGAGAATGCCGCGGCTGCGGGCGAAGCGCACCAGGTCCCAGACGGTCAGGAAGTAATGCTCGTACTTCAGTTCGGCGATCAACGCCAGTTCGCGCTCGAGCTGGCTGCGCACGCCGTCCGGCAATCCGTCGGGGTAACGGCCGGCCGCCCCCGCCCACGTCAGGTCGGCCAGATACTTCATCGCCGGCACGCCCGGCGGGCACAACTCGTGCGGGTACTCGTAGCGCAACTCGTCCAAGGTGAACGTGCAGCGGTTAGCGATCTCGATGGTGCGCGCCACCGCGTCTTCGTAGCCGGCGTAACGCCGCGCAATCTCGTCGCACGGCCGCAAGTGGCGTTCGGCATTGGCGAACAAGCGGCTGCCGGCTTCGGCCAGCGTGCATTGGTGGCGGATACAGGTGAGGACGTCCTGCAGATAGCGGCGTTGCGGGGTGTGGTAATGCACGTCGTTTGCGGCGACCAGCGGGATTCGCAGCCGCCGCGAGAGGTCCGCGAGGTACGCCAGCCGAACTGAGTCGGGCACGTCGTAGGTCAGCTCGGCCGCCAGGTAGAGGCGGTCGGCGAAGGCGTCCCGGTATGTTTCGAAGAGATCCAGCGAGCGAGGGATCGAGGGATCAAGAAGGTTCGCGGGCGGGAGTGCTATCCCGATCAGGCCCTCGCATAGGTCCAGTACATCGCGGACGGTCAGCTCGCTCTGGCCTTTGGGCATGCGCAGGCGGCCGCGCGTGATCAGGCGCGCCAGCCGCCCGTAGGCCGGGCGGTCGGTCGCCAGCAGCACGAGCGGTGGTCCGTCCACGGG
>JAAYXS010000413.1 GCA_012515775.1 Phycisphaerae bacterium | reverse complement strand
GCGAGCAGGTGAAAGCCATTGATGACCCAGAATTGTTCCTTCACCTCTGCGGCGTTGCCCCATTGAGCCAGGGCGGCCACCACGGGGGCCTGACTGTTCTGGGCCACTAAACGAAACGTGGCGATCTTGTCCTGCCGCGAGTCGTTCCGTACTGCCGCGTAGGGATATTTCTCGCTCATGAACACGATGCACGAAACCAGGTTCGACGGCGGGCCCTGTTCGAGCTGGCTTGCCAGCTCAGGTGAGAGCTTCGAGGCGTCGGCCGGCGTGTCCGCGGAAACCGGGGAAGCTTGCGCTCCGGCGGCGGCAGTTGCCGGGCTACCGGGCTGACCTGCGGCAGCCGCGGCCGGCGCAATCGCTCGCCCGGGCTCTACGCTTGCAATGGAAGCAGAAACAACGACCAAGCCCAGGCCGGCGACGAAAAAGCTTGCTACCAGTCGAGATAGATGAGACACCAATCGCTCTCCTTGTTATGGGACTGTCGCCGAACACCATCGCGAACGCCGCTCAGGCCCCAGCAAGCAAACGCTACTGGAGGTCATGACCGCGCAGCGGGCGATGACCACCGGACTAAATATAGCACTGTTATGGTGCCCATACAAGCCCATTTGCATTTTTTGGGGGTTTTTGTGGCTCTTCTTGCGACAATTCCAGATCAGAAGGTGGGGAGTTGGGATCGATATGCCCGCCAACTGTCCCCTGGGCCAACGCGTTCCCGACACACAGGGGCCACAATGTGGCCAAAAAGACTCCCACCAAAACGACTGCCGACATCGACATCGACCGCAAACGCGGAAAGATCTTTCATTAGTCTCTGTCGCCGGTGCGGCAATCTACAGAGCGGCGGACGTCCGTGAGGGCATTGCTGCGTTTCCTCCCCTGCTATAAAAAGCAGCGCCGGAAAGGATGACTTATGCCCGGAATCGTCCGTCTCAGCATTTCGCTCGAAAAACCTTTACTCGACCAACTGGAGCGACTGGTAAAAGCCAGCCGGTACACGAATCGCTCGGAATACCTCCGTGACCTGATCCGTCAGCGGCTGGTGGAACAGGAATGGTCAGACCAGCGCCAGGAAGTAATCGGGACCATCACCATGGTTTACGATCACCGCTCTCGTCTTCTGTCGGATAAGCTGGTCGAGATCCAGCACGAGCATCACCGGCATGTTCTGGCCGCCACGCACGTCCATCTCTCGCGCCGCCTATGTGCGGAAATGATCATGGTTCGGGGCAGCTCAACCAGCCTGCGCGCTTTGGTTGACAAGCTACGGCAGCAGCGCGGCGTGCTGCATGCCGAACTTGGGATGAGCACGACCGGCAAGCATCTCTGATCCGGAGACTCCGGCGAGCAAGCCGCCCGGTTGGCGACAGACTGTCTCCGAATTTAGCACGAATTAAGATCGGCGTCATAGGGGCGGCTCATCGTGCCTGGTGACGAGTCATTATTTGACGAGGCGGCGAATGAGCTGCGTTGACGAGATTATTGGGGCCCACCCCGCGCTGCCCAGGATCGATTCAGACACTTTGCGCGATTGCATCCAGGCTTGCGCCGCGTGCGGGCAGGCCTGTTCGGCTTGTGCTGATGCGTGCCTGTCCGAGCCGCAGTTTGCCAAGCTGGTCCGCTGTGTCAGGCTGAACCTGGATTGTGCCGACCTGTGCACCGCGGCGTCACACATTCTGCTGCGGCAGACGCAGCCTGACGCCCGTGTATTGACCAGCGTCCTGCAGGCCGTAATTGTCGCGGCGCGGGTTTCTGGAATGGAGTGCGATCGCCACGCCGGCCGGCATGAGCATTGCCGCATGTGCGCCACGGCCTGCCAGCATTGCGAACGAGCCTGCTGCGAATTGCTGCGGGCCGGCGCGTAAACCCAGGCGGCACTGGCCGGCGCCACACCGGGCGCAGAGACGAGGCGCGGACCGCTGGACGTTAGGGATAGTTCTCGGGCGGCAGGAGGGAGCGCTTCAATTCCAGCTTACTCATGAAGTCCCACCACTCATCCACCCATTCCTGGTTGATCTTACCGAAGCACTCCTCTATTTCGCGTTCGCGTTGCGAATAGCTGATCTCCTCGCCTGGGTCGCGGGCCGCGATTATGCGGTAATACTGGGCCAATCCGGCGGGCTTTTTCTCACGCATGTAATAAACCAGCGCCCAGCCCATTGGGTAGAAGTACCCGCCGCCTGAGTACCACACCTGATTGTCAACCAAAAAGAGCTTGAGGAAGTCGGGACTCGGTTTTGGATAATATCTCCGGAACTGGTGCAAACGCTCATGGTTGAACGCTCCAAAGCTGCCGCCTTCAGCACTGGGTGGGATTTCGAACTGCATGGTGGTGCCCTCCACCAACCAGGTCGGTTTGGCTTGCAGGCTTACTATGTCCATGAAAGCAAATCGCGGAAACAGGCCAATGGCGAAGTGGATGTGGTGCCCCAGTTCGTGCTGCGTGACCTCCAGCGTCTGGTATTCGGCCCAGAGTTTGGCCAGATTCTCCTCGCGCGTCCTCACCGCCCCCCCGACTTTCCGGGCGTACTCGAGCCGCGCTTTAACCGCTCGCTCGGACATCATGTTGTAAAAGTGCGAGCGGTTCGTCACGGGCGTGAAAAAACCCAGAGCGTTCATGGGTCCGCCCTCGACGTTCGTACATAGAGCGTCAAATTCCTCGCGTGAATCAACGTAGTAGAGTTCCAGCTTGTACTCCGGCAAGCGCACCGGCAGGTTGATTATCCTCATGAACCTGATGTTCCAGCGCCAGACCGCCTCCAGCCGCCGCGCAATGTCTTTCGCCGCCTGTTCGGGACCGGTGTATACCACCACGACATGTTTGGTGGTAACGATGCCCGCCGCCCCGATGATGGCCTTCATTTCCTCCACCGACTCTTCGTTCAGCGGCAGCTCGCCCTCTTCGAGTTCCAAATCGCTGACCGGCCGCACAATGTCGGTGCCTTCCAGAAGTTTTTCGATTTCAGCGTCCGCGAAGCCGTCCGTGCCCTCGGGATGCTCGCTTTTTTCTGCGACGGCTGGCGATTCCGCCTCCTCGACCGGCAGAACAGCCTTGACCTGGTTCTTGGGGATCGTGACTGTGGCGCTGCGGGTAACTCTGACGATGTACTCGGTGGGCGTTTCCTCAACCTCACCTGTGATCCACGTCCCATCCGTGCGCTGGATGCGCTTCTTCCCCAAGCTCTCGGCCTGAGCATTGCACGAGACCCAGGCGATTACCAGCGTCACGACGAATAAACAGATTCTGCGGCCTCGTGGCTGCGTCATGGCTGTACCCTTCCCGTGCTTCGCACGCAAATCGAACTTGATACGGCATCATACACCGGCGCCGTTTGCGCGAGCAAGCAGTCTTTGAGCAGGCTCAAAGCACCACGCGGTGGACGTTGCCGCGACCAGTGGGCCAATGCCGCGCTGTCTGCTTTAGCTTGGCACCTCGGTGACTTGCCCGTACACTTCGCGACAAAGTGCAAACGCTGCTGAGCGCCGGCGCCCGGCGACATTCTATGCGAGCCCGATAATGACAGAACAACAAGACTTCGGCGAGTTCGAACTACTCCGCAAGCTGATGGAGACCCCTGGCGTTTCCGGCCGCGAAGAGCGCGTCCGTGACCTCATACTGGCCGAGACTGCCGGCCTGTGGGACGAAACCCGGGTAGATAGCATGGGCAACCTCATCTGCGTTAAACGGGCGGTGACGAGCGCCAAGCGTCGCCGCGGCGCGGCTGCCGCGGGAACGGAGGCAGGGGCAGAGCCGCTGCGCGTCATGCTGGCCTGCCACATGGACGAAATCGGCTTCTACGTCCGCTTCATTGATGAGAACGGGTTTCTGCGGGTGCAGAATGTGGGCGGCTTCGACGCCCGCAATCTCTTCGCCCGCCGCGTGCTGGTACAAGGCAAGCGCGATCTGCTCGGCGTTCTGAACCCGGCGGGCAAGCCCGTGCACTTGGCGAGCGAGGACGAGAAGAAAAAAATCCCGGAGATGCGCGAATTCTTCGTCGATCTCTTTCTCACGAAACGGCAGGTGAAGAAGCTGGTCGACGTGGGGGATCCGGTCACTCTGATCCAGCGCACGGAAATAGTGGGCGATTCGATTACCGGCAAGGCGCTGGACAACCGCATCGCAGTTTGGGCCGCCATCAGCGCCCTGCGCCGGGCAGCCTCGAAGCTGCGCTACGACGTGTATTTCGTCGCCTGCGTGCAGGAGGAGGTGGGATTGCGCGGCGCTGCGCCCGCGGCGTTCGGCATCGATCCCCACGT
>JAAYXS010000412.1 GCA_012515775.1 Phycisphaerae bacterium | reverse complement strand
TGCAGCCGCAGCTCCTCTGGTTCGCCCGCCGTGTCTACGCGCTGCCCTGAAATCCAGATTTCGGGCATAGGTAGAACGCACACGCCCGGCCGAGTGGCGACTAACTCGTACTCATGTTCGTGTGGTCCGGCGGTGATGCCGCGAGCGCGGAAGTCTAACTGATCCGCGCGGCGCGGCTCGAGAACGCCTAGTGCTCGCGGCTCGGATTGCGGTTGGGCGACGAGTGAGCAGTTTGGCGGAATGCGCTGGCTCCACTTCATTGCGGTCGCGGGCCGCGCCAGTTCAAAAGACTCGCGGACCAGAATGCGCTGCCCGGGCTTCAGCCGAGCGCCCAGAGGCAGGACGTAGCGTTGCCACCGCGACGATGATGTCCGCCGCGCGCCGATATCCTCAGATTCGGCATCCGGGGGCATGCCGTCCTTCTCCAGAAGCAGCAGCGCACGGCGGATGCGCAGCGGCCGGCTGGCATTGTCTGGCGGGCTGTCGGCCGAGACAGCACAGGGGACGCTGACATCCTGAGCGTCGCCCGGTTGCGGTTGCACGGGCCCGTTGCGAGCGGAGGCAGGAATGCCGGCTTCGGCCGTCACGGCCCGGACGATGGTCGACATTCTCAAGTCGGATTGACCAGCCTGCACCGCTTCGACGCGCGCCTGGAGCCAGGCCACGCCGCTGGCCGGCACGACCACCTCGCGTGCCAGCGGCTCAATGGGGGCGGTGTCAAAGGTCTCGGGCGGATCAATGACCCGCAGGGACTCGATGCTTAACCCTGCTCCGGGATCGACCGTCAAGTTTACGGTGACAGGTACTGCGTGCGGGTTCTGCACCGCCATGCCTATCACGAACCGATCACCTAACGTGCAACGTGCCGGCACATCCGGGAGAAGTCGCAAGCCGGCCCGTGTGTCGAGCAGAATATCCTTGCTTGTGAGTGTTCCCTGCTCATCGCGCGCAAGGGCCGCAAGCCGGTATACGCCGGGAGTCTGGGGCAAAGTCAGCTCCAGCGTCTTGTCTGTAGCGGCCCGGGATGTGGCCCAGAGCGTGCCGCCCACGGCCAACGGCGGCGGAACGTTCGGATGCTGAGGAGTCGCAGGCCGTTGTTCCGTCGCCGCGCTGCCCCACGAAGCGGCCATCGGCGCCCCCGAGCCTGTCGAGGTGTTCGAGTCGACTGAGGGCGAGCCGGGCGCCCATTCCACCGGGCCGGACCACAGGGCAGGCGTGAGCAGCGCTAGCAAGCTCGCGGAAGCCGCATTGCTCGCGGCGGGCGAGTCGTCATGGCGACCAGCCGCCGAACGCACCTCAAACGGCAGGGCGATGCGCTGACCCGGCAGCAGTCGTTCTCCTGGCGTGAGGTCGATTTGCAGGGCGCGTGACGGGTCTGCAGCAACTTCGGTCTCGGCAATGATCTCAGGACCGCTCACGCTCAGGCTTACTAACTGTGCGCGCAGTCCGTCGGCATTCGGCGTTGGTGCGAATGAGCACTCGCGAGTCCCATCGAGGCTGTCGAAGGCCTGCGCGGCGATGGGTTCCTGGCCGGTGAGCAACACTACGAACGCCTGCCCTAGCTTGCCCTCAAGCCGCACTTGGATCGCGTCGGGCCGCTCGCGACCGGTGTATTCGGCGGTGAGGCGGACGTTTGCCTTGGCACCGGCCGCGGCACTAGCCGTTTGAAAACCAGTCTCATAGGCGGGCTGAGTATCGGCATTGAGCGGTTGTGGACTGGTCACACTGGCGTGGCGGACGCTCACGCG
>JAAYXS010000058.1 GCA_012515775.1 Phycisphaerae bacterium | reverse complement strand
TCACTCGCTGATAAAGACGCTGATCGGCCGCTGCAATAGTGTGTCTGTGCCTTGCAGCGTGCGGTCGGGCGCGATGGTCCCATTACGCGTCGCGATGTTGTCATAAATGAACACCGCGTTTGCGGTGTCGCGATCGGCAATGTAGCCGGTTCCGGCCGAATCCACTGCGATTACGGTCAGGTCGGTAGCGCCCGGCACGATCAGCGTTGAATCGGGCATCACCGAACCGTTGAGAGTAGCCGCATTGAAGAAGACGTTGACCCGGTTTGCCAAAGCCCCTCCGTCGCCGGAATTGACGACGTAGAGGGTATCGTTGGCATCAACGAACACGCCGTAAGGCTTGGAAAACACCGGGCTGTTGAGAATGCGTGTCGCGTTGACGACGCCGTTAAGCGTGCTGGCGTTGGCGAATACTGCGACCGTGTTCGCGTCAAAATTGGCCACGTACAACTCGTCATTTGCGCCGAAGCGTATTCCGAATGGCCCGTTCATGTCCGTGCTGGTGATGTTGCGAACCGGGGCGAGGTTTCCGTTGAAGGCTGCGGTCGAAGCACCCGCGAACACATGTATGTTCCCGCCGATTTCATCAGATACAAACAGCAGGTCGGCCGCCCGGTTGAGTGTCATCGAAGCCGGCCGGTCCAGCAGCGTGGCCGCCCCCTGCACATTCCGTGTGGGGGCGACATTCCCATTGATTTGACCAAGGGTCAGAGCGTTCGGATACGACGTTATGGAGTTGCTGCCGAAATTCAACACCAGCAGGTTGCCGGCGTTATCAGTTAAGAGGTCATCAGGCACGGACAGCAGCGTCTGGGCACCGGCCAGGTTTGCATTGGGCGGTATATTGCCGTTAATCGCGCTCGGCGTAGTTATGTCGTACGCCGTAACGGAGTCTCCACTGACGTTGGCGATGAAAAGGATCGGCTTGGTCAGGGGCGCCGTCGTCACTGTGACGGAGGTAGTGTCGGACGCGGTGCCGCCGTTGCCGTCGTCTACTGTAAGCTGGAAAGTCAGTACTTCGGATACGTTCGGGGCGGTAAAGGACGCAGTGTCCGTATCGGCATTATTGAGCGTCACAGTTGTGCCGGACGTCTGTGTCCATTGGAAGGTGAGCGGATCGCCGTCCGCGTCACTGCTGCCGGCGCCGTTCAGCGTGACGGTGCTGCCGGCGCTGACGGTCTGGTCCGCTCCGGCGTTTGCCACCGGCGATTGGTTGGGCGGCGCCGGTGGCTCGGGTGGACAGCCGCACAGGCTAAGTAACATAATGAGCGACGTTCCGAGCGCCAGCGCACTCCACGGCTTACGTATACACATACTGAATCTCCGAAGGCGGCCGCGCAGCGCGGCCGTGACCCAGCCACCAGCATAACCCTTCGACCACATTTGCAGACGGCCGGAGCCGAGCCGGTCTCGGCTCCGGCGTGTGTGCGCGCTGTTTATTCCTGCAGGAAGACGCGGAGCGGGCCACTTAGGAGCGTGTTGGCTCCGAACAGTGTGCGGTCGGGCGGAATAGCGCCGTTGCGCGTCGCAATGTTGTCGTAACCGTAAACTGCGTTGGCTGCGAAGTCCACGATGTATCCGTTGTTGGCCGAATCAACGGCGATTGCAGTCAACGAGGTGGCGCCCACCACGGCCAGCGTCACGTCTGGCGTAACCACACCGTTGAGCGTGGACGCATTCGCGAAAATGTTGATCTGGTTTGGGATGGCGCCGCCGGAATTCACAACGTACATGGTATCGTTCTGATCGACGTAAACGTCAAACAGATTGAAGAACGCTGCACTGCGGATTACGCGCGTCGCGGCCACCACGCCGTTCAGGTTGCTGGCGTTCGCGAACACCGCCACGGTGTTGTTGCCGGTGTTCGCCACGTACAGCTCGTCGTTTGCGCCGAAGTTAATGCCTCGCGGCGAGACCATGTCCGCGCTGATGATCTGCCGGGTCGGGGCCAGGTTGCCGTTGAACGCGTTCGTGGACGCGTTGGCAAATACGTGAACTATCCCAACGTTGGCTTCCGCAGCGAAGAGGAGGTCATTAGCCGTGTTGATCGCCAGCGATACGGGTACGAGCAACTGCGTGGCTGCCCCCTGGACGTTGCGGTTTGGTGCGACGTTGCCGTTGATTGAACCGAGATTCACGGCGTTTGCGTAACCCGTAATCGAAGCGGTGCCCGCGTTGCTCACCAGCAAGTTCCCGCCTGAATCGATTACCAGATCAGTCGGTCCCAAAAGGAGTGTCTGGGCTCCGGCCAGGTTGGCATTGGGGGGGATATTGCCATTGATTGTAGCCGGACTGGTGAGGTCATAGGCGGTGACGTTTCCGGCGTTGTTTGCGATGAACAGCGTCGGCTTGGGCGGAGGAGTAGTCGTCACCGTCACCGAAGTGCTGTCAGACGCGGTGCCGCCGTTGCCGTCGTCTACCGTAAGCTGGAAAGTCAGAAGTTCGGAAATGTTCGGGGCAGTGAAGGACGCAGTGGCTGTGTTGGCGTTATTCAGCGTCACACTTGTGCCGGCCGTCTGCGTCCATTGGAAGGTGAGCGGGTCGCCGTCCGCGTCACTGCTGCCGGTGCCGTTCAGCGTGACCGTGCTGCCGGCGCTGACGGTCTGGTCTGCTCCGGCGTTCGCCACCGGCGATTGGTTGGGCGGCGGCGGTGGCTCGGGCGGACAGCCGCACAGGCTAAGCAACATAATGAGCGACGTTCCCAGCGCCAGCGCGCTCCACGGCTTACGTGTACACATATTGAATCTCCAGGACAAGGCGGCCGCGCAGCGCGGCCATTACCCAAACACCAGCGTCTCGAACCTAAGACCGCTATTCGAGGATATGTGTCACCTAGCTGACTTCAAGTCAGGGCCAGTCGAGGCGGGTGACAATCTGGAAGGTATTCTTGTACTGCGTCTATGTACGACGCGACCGGCGCAATGACGCCAGACCGGAGTGGAGAAGTCGGCGCACGCCGGCCCGCCTCTCGCAGGCCGGCTGTGCCGCCTTCACCACATCCGGAATCGATCGCTGGGCCGCTATTGGCTTAGGAACACGGCAGCGGGACCGCCCAGCAGCGTGTTTTCGCCAGTCAGCGTGCGGTCAGGCGCGATCGTGCCGTTCCGGGTCGCAATATTGTCGTACCCATAGATCGCGCCGGATGGGCCGGCATTCGGGTCAGAAATGTAGCCGTTGCCGGCCGCGTCCACCGTCACGCCGTTCAATTGCACGGCCCCGAGAACAGTGAGCGTCACGTCCGGCGTCACCGGACCGTTCAGCGTAGCTGCATTCGCGAAGACATTGACGCGGTTGCCGCCCGCTGGGCCACTTACCGTATATAGCGTGTCGTTGGCGTCAATAAATACATCCACGATACCGGCAAAGAGTGCACTCTGGAGCACGCGCGTCGCACGGACCTGCCCGTTCAGGTTACTGGCGTTGGCGAACACCGCCACCGTGTTGTTACCCAGGTTTGCCACGTACAGCTCATCATTGGCGCCAAAATTGATGCCGCGCGGGTTCACGAGGTCAATGCTGAGAATGTTGCGCACCGGAGCGAGGTTGCCGTTAAACGCATTCGTGGATGCGCCGGCGAAAACGCGGATGGCGCCTCCCCCCACCGCGTCGGCTACGAACAATAAATCGTTTGTACGGTTGAGCGCCAGCGACACCGGGGTTACGAGCTGGGTTGCGGCGCCCTGCACGTTCCGGGACGGCGCCACATTGCCGTTGATCAAGGCGAGATTCTGCGCGCTCCCGTAACTCGTGATCTTGAGAGCAGCGGTGCTGAGCACCAGTAGCGCGCCGTTCGCGTCCGGCACCAGGTCGATTGGGAGATTCAGCAAAGTTTGTGCGCCGGCCAGGTTGGCGGTCGGGGCGATGTTCCCATTCACCGCATTCGGGTTGCTGACATTGTAAGCCGTGACGCTGTTGAACGCGAAATTCGCGACGTATAGCTTCGGTGTGTTTGCGGGCGGCGGGGTCGTCGTGACCGTCACGGTCGTCGTGTCGGTATCCGACCCTAGATTATCACTCACCCTCAGCTCAAACGTCAGCGTAGTCGCGGCGTTTGGCGCGAGAAACGTGGCGTTCGCAGAGTTGGCGTTCGATAACGTGACCGCATCGCCCCCGGTCTGTGTCCACTGAAACGCCAAGGGGTCGCCATCGGGATCCGTACTGCCGCTGCCGTTTAGTGTGACGTTTGTACCGGCTTGCACCGTTTGATCCGCACCCGCATTCGCCACCGGCAACTGATTGGGTGGCTCGGGGGGACAGCCGGTTAAACAAATGAGGGCCAGGGTCGATAAGCCGAGCGCGAACAAGCTCCACTGCTGACGTTGGAACATCTGCATACCTCCAGCAAGAACACGCATACGCGTAAAGTGTCAGCCCGAACACAGACGGATGCGCGAGTACCTGAAAGAGCGTACGAGGCTCGTATGCAAAATCAAGCCCGAGTCCGCAACAGTCGCGCAGTTGTATGCAGTTGTATTGAGACTATTGCGATGCCGATTGGCGGACATAACGCTTCGTGAGTGCTGGTATGACTGTGTAGTCACCCGCCAGTGCGAGCGGCGTAGGATCGACGCATTAGCGAGACTGTAACTAACTAAGGCCGGTCAGCGCTGGGCTGGGTAGTCGCCGCCCGCAGGGTCTCCAGCCGCGACTCGACCGGTCGCCGCAGGGGATGTTCGGCAGATAGGCGATCCAGAGTCTGGACATACAGTGAGAGCCCCTCGTCTGACCGGCCGGTGGCGATCAATGCGTCCGCCAGCAAGAGCGCCGTCTCAGGATCCTGCGGCAACAGCGCGTGGGCTTGCTGGGCGTAGCGCAGAGCCGCCGGCGGGTCGCGCTGCACCAACAGCTTGGCCAGAATTGCGGGAGGGCGCACCTCGTGCGGCGTCACTGCCGCCAGCTTTTCCAGTAGCGGAACCGCCTGCTCCAGCTCGTTCAGCTTGAGTAACGCTTCGCTCATCAGTAGCAGCGCGGCGCGGTCGTCGGGTGCGATACTCAGTGCGTGTTTCAGGTACGGCAGCGCCTCGCGCGAGCGCCCCAGTTTCAAGTGTGCTTCTCCGAGCAACGTTAATACTACGTAATCATCGGGCGACGCCGCGGCCTCGTCTTCGAGATAGGGCAGAGTTTCGGCGAATTGACCCGCCTGGAAAAGCCGCCGCGTTAGGGCGCGACGCAGCAGGGTTTCACGCGGGTTAAGCTGCACCGCCTGGCGAATGTGATGCAACGCCACGTCGGCCTGACCGAGCGAACTCAGTATGTCGCTGCGCATTAGGTGATAACCCCAGTGCACCGGGTAATGCTGGAGCGCCCGGGCAGCGTATTCGTCGGCGCGCTCAAGATTCTGCCGGCGCGCAACCGGGTCGTCCGTCTGTGACGCGACGTCGATATATTGCATCGCGGCACCGGCGTTAAGCGCTGCGCTTTGCGGGTAGCAGGCGGCGTCGTGCGTGGCGAGCCGCAAAGCACTGTACCAATCCGTGTTGCGGATGACCGTTCGTGTCGCAAACGCTGCCAGGACTAGTACGGCGGCCACGGCTGTGAACCGCGAAACAGCCGGGCTCGCTCGCGTCACGCTGGCGCCACAGCGCCGTTCGAGCGCCAAGGCCAAAGCCGCGAGCAGGCCGCAGCCCGCGACCGATGGCCAGTACATGAGCCGCTCCGCGACGGACACGCCGATCAACAGCAATGAGTTAGAGAAAAGTGCATACGCGGCGATGAACAGGGCCGCACAGACCGCCAGCCGGCGCCAGTGCTCGCCCGCCCGCAAGTAGCCGAGCAGCGCCGCCACAAGGCCGGCCGCCGCCGCCAACCCCAGCAGGGTCATGCCGTTCGCGTCGGCCCGCGGGTCGAAGACTTGGTACCCATAGTCGGCGCTCAAATGCAGCGGAAACAGCAACAGGCGCACGTAATGTCCCAGCACCTCGAATGGCATCAGGAGTCGCGCCGGCATCTCCGCGTTAACAATCGGGTTAAGCAATGCCGCCGGGGCACGCATGAACGCGCCCCCCAATGCCCAGACCCGCAGCGGCAGATAAATCAGCAGCGGAAGCAGCAGACACAGGGCGTGCACGCCCCACCAGCGTACGCCACGTATCGGCGTACGCCCGCGGCAAGCGTGCAACACGATCAAGGCCATCGGAACATAGCTTACGGCCGTCTCTTTGGAGAGCAGCGCCAAAAAGAACAGCGGCATGGCACGCCAAGCCCGGCCGGTGTCGCTCGGACCATTTTTCGGAACGAGTACGAGCAGTCCCAAGAGCGAGAAGATTGTGGCCAGCACTTCCGCCCGGCCAACGATGTATGCCACCGCCTCCACGTGCACCGGGTGCACGGCAAACAGCAGCGCCCCCCAAGTCGCTAGCGAGCGATCCTCGAACAGCCGCCGCAGAAACTCCCATATCAGAAAGCACGTCAGCCCATGCAGGGCAATATTCACCAAACGGAACCCGGGCGCCCACAGACCGTGTAAGCTGTGACCCAACGCCAGCGTGAATACCGTGAACGGCCGATAGAGTAGGTCCGGATTGGGGTGCATCCGGGCTTCCGCCCCGCTGTACGTGTTTGTCCAGCCGCCGAGCCAGATGGCATGGAAGTTCGTAATTGAGCGGATTACGGGGTTCTCAACCACCTGCGGCACATCGTCGTAAACGAAACTGTTGGGCAGACTGTTGAGGAAGCAGGCGCAGCCGACCACGACGGGCAGCCAAGCCCGATGCAACCACGCCGCGGCGGGGGCTTGAGTCGCCTGCAAGCTTTCGCAGCTCGAGCAAAGCAGTCGGCCGGGCGCGCCCGATTCAATCGGTCGTTGGCAACGCGCGCACTGCGTCGCGCGTTCGGGCATGCCCGCGGCGATGGGCGCATGCTTGGCGGGGGACATCGAACTCTCCAACGGCGCGCCACGTTGCGCGGTTCAACCATAGTACTTGCCCCATCACCGTGCTGCACGCGCCATAGGTCCCAGGACCGCGCCGGCACGTGTGGCGGTTTCGGTCGGTTGGCCCCCTCTCGGCGAACGAGAGTCGTCCGCCTGGTTGAACCGGCCTCGCGGGGGAGCAGGCTGTCTATGACCGGTGAGTTGGCAACGACCGCTAAAAACAGCCTCCGCGCAACGCTGTCGCGGCTCCACGCTCGCGGGGGAACCAGCGCGCTAAAGTTGTGGCCCTGATTGCCGTTTTCGACTATCATTCAGACGCTGTGACCGGGCTCCAGGCGGTGGCGATAACGCGAGCGCCCAGCGGCACGGATCAGCCGTCGCTGGCAGCCCCGGGAAGATTCGTCAAACTGCACATGGCGGCGATTGGATGCCTTCGAAGCTGGACACCGCGCTCGGCGAATACCTGAAGCAGATAAAGAACTACCCCTTGCTCACGGCCGAGGAGGAGCGCGAGCTGGGCGCGAAAATCCGCGCGCTGGCCGACGCCCAGGAGCACCAGGCTGAGAAGAACATTCCGCCCGAAACGATGGAGCGCTTGCGCCAGGAAGCCGCCGAGGCCCGCGAACGCCTGGCCCAGGCCAATTTGCGGCTGGTGATCAGCGTCGCAAAGAACTTCCGCAATCGCGGTCTGCCGATGGAGGATTTGGTCAACGAGGGCAACGTCGGCCTGATGAACGCCATCGACCGCTTCGATCCCGCGGTCGGCTCGCG
>JAAYXS010000411.1 GCA_012515775.1 Phycisphaerae bacterium | reverse complement strand
GGGAAGGTGGGAAGGTGGGTGTGAACGTGCGGGAGGCGCTAACGTGTGAATGTGTGTGGGCGCGCTTGATCCGTCTGCCTGCTAAGCGATACCCTGTTTTCGGTCCGGCTTGGTAGGCTAAGGCCGCGGAGGCAACGCTCGCCCATGCTTCGCGAGCTCATCGATATCTCTCAACAGGAGGACTTCGCTCTTGGCCTCAGCCGTATCAGCGGCCTGCGCGTCTGCACCTTCGACACCGACGGCCGCCTGATCGTCGCCGGTGGACCTATCAGCGGCTTTGCACGCCTGACCGGGCACACCACCCCGCTCATTCCGGCCGGCGTGGAACTCGTTCCCGTTCCGGCCCATGATCCGCCCGCCGCGGTCGCCTTTATCCCTAACGGCGGAAGCTGGTACATCGCTGCTCCGGTCTATTGCGATGACCAGAAGGCCGGCTGGGTCGCGGTCGGCGAGTTCCGCGAGGATGGCCAGGCCCCCTCCCAGCTTCCGGACGTTCTTGGGCTCTGGAATCTGCTGCCGCTGCTCGACCGGCGCGGCACCTCGCATTCCGTCATAACCGCCCGCTGGGGCGCCCGCCTGTTGGCCGAATGGTGCCGCCGCGAGGCGCGCGTCAGCGCCGCCACGCAGGAAGCTGCGCTCATCGGCGACGTGGCCGAATTGCTCACCGGACGGCTCGAGCTGGACGCCATACTGGACCGCATCGTGGCCGACACCGCACGCGTCATGCGCTGCGAGTTCTGCAGCCTGCGGCTATATGACCCCAAGACCAACGAGCTGCGCATCAAGGCGGTCTACGGCCTGTCCAAGCGCTACATCGGCAAGGGGGCGATCGTACGCTACGAAAGCTCAATCGACGACGAAGCGCTCTCGGGGCGCATGGTATACGTCGAGGACGCCGCGCAAGACCCGCGCATTCAATATCCCGAAGAGATGCGCCGCGAGGGCATCAAAAGCTTTCTCACCGCGGGTCTGATTTACCGCGGTGAGCCCATCGGCGTCCTGCGCGTCTACACCAATCGCCGGCAGCGCTTTCGCCGCACGCAGCGGCACCTGCTGCGCGCCGTGGCTCACCAGGCGGCCATGGCCATCGTACACGCGCGAATGCTCCAGGAGCGTCTGCGCAGCGCTGAAACGGAGCGCCAACTCGCCCTGGCCAGCGACCTGCAGGCCCGCATGATGTGCGTTCCGGCCCCGGAGCGCAGCGGCATCGTCACGGCCCGCGTGTACCAGCCCAGTTTTGGCTTGGGCGGCGATTTCTGCGACATCTTCACGCTGTGCGACGGCCGCCTCACCGCGGTCGTGGCGGACGTGGTCGGCAAGGGCATTCCCGCTTCGCTGCTCAGCTCCATGGTACGCGGAGCACTCTACGCTACCGCCCAAGGCTGCGATGATCTGGGCGAACTGCTGAACCGGCTGAACCGCCAGATTTGCGGCGAGACCCTGCCGTCGGAATTCGTAACGCTGCTCGTGATCGCGGTCGACGTCGAAAGGCGGTTGCTCGGCTATGCCAGCGCCGGCCACGAGCCTTTGTTGCTAATGCGGCAGGGTGTAGTCCGGGAGTATGGAAACGGCGGCATGGTCCTGGGCATCGATGCCACCGAAACCTACCGGGAACACAGAGTGGAACTCCAGACCGGTGACATGATTCTGCTGTACACCGACGGTCTGGTTGAGGCCATGAACTTCTCCGGCGAGCTATTCGGGCGCGAGCGGCTATTTGCGGCCTTGCGCGAGTACGGGGGCCTGGCCCTGGACCAGGTGCTCCAAAGCATCCTCTGGGATTTGCGGCGTTTCGTCGGCTTGGCCGAGCAGTCCGACGACGTGACCATGATAGGTCTCCGGCTCGTGTAGCAGAGCCGCGGCGTACCGCCCCGGAAGTCGCCGCATCGCCCCGAACTGTTGCCGGTATCGCCCCCGAAAATGCCCCTTATGTCAAATATTCATACGCACCTTGTTTGCAACACCGGCAATCACCCCGCTCCAGCGCCGCCTTGACGTCAACTTGCCGCATGCGCCATGACCAACCATCGATGACCAGCATCCGCGTGTCCAAATCATCAACGCGACCGATCAAAACCTGCATCGCCGCCAGCGCCTGGAAGCTGGCGACCATCGCAACCATCGGCCCGAGCACTCCAACGGTCGCACACGTCGGATGCGCCGGCGGTTCATCCCAGATACAACGCAAGCACGCCGTCCGATGCGGGATAATCGGCAGCATGCGCCCTTCCGCGCCCACGCACGCCCCGTATATCCAAGGCAGGCCGTGCTTCACCGCCACATCGTTAATGACAAAGCGCGTCGCCGCGTTATCAGTCCCGTCCAGAATCAAGTCCGCCCCACGCGCCAGCTCTTCCGCGTTGGCCGCCGCAAAACGCGCCACAACGCTCTCAACCTCTACTCCGGAATTGGCCTGCCGTAACTTGGCAGCCGCAACCTCCGCCTTGGGCCGGCCGGCGTCCTGCTCGTCATAAAGTATCTGCCGGTGCAGGTTCTGCACTTCGACCGCGTCGCAATCCACAATGCGCAGCCAGCCGAGGCCTGCCCGCACCAGCAGAGTCGCCTGCACCGATCCCAACCCGCCGCAGCCTACGAGCAGTACGCGGGCCTCGGCCAGGCGCCGCTGACCGGCTTCTCCCAGACCCGGAAAGGGAACCTGCCGACTGTAACGATCGAAATCCAGCATCTGTGTCAATCTGCTCTCACCTCGCCGCCCGTGCCGGTCGCCTTGAAGATGCGCCACGAGTGCCGGGTAGCGCTGAGACCGACCAGGAGCAATATTGCGAACAGGATCACCGTCGCATCGAAACCACCCATCGCAACCGATTCCGCAACGCCATCGACGAGCAGGGCGAACATGAGCAGCGAGAAGCCGGCCTCAGCCGCCGTACTCAACAACGCTCCCGTACGCTTCCCAAGTGCGGACAAGCCGGCGGCCGCCAGGAACCCCACGCCGACTACTCGAAACCACCACCGGAAGACGCGATCTACGAGGTACCACATCTGCTCGGCTTCGGGACTGGCAGAAAGCGGCGCGTCGGCCGCCCAGACAAACCCAAAGTACAGGCAGACGGCCCCGGCCAGCAGTGTTCCAAAGGCGGTACTGCGAATGGCGCCTTCCCCGTCCCGCTGCTCGCCGCGCTCCGGCGATTCCAGGTCCGGACGACTGCTCATGACCTGCCTCCAAACCGTTAAGCCGCCGATGCTATCCGGACGTACGGGCCTCGTCACCATGCACATTCGCCCAGGGGCTCGCGAATGCCTGCCTCCCCTCTGGCCCGCTTGCCGCCTGCCCCCTAACATGGGCTCTGGTGAGCAAACTTGGGGCGCGTAGCATGCGGCAACGAAAAGCATCCAAAACGCCTCGAAACAGAACGAAGTTCTATCTCGCGGGCGGCCTGGTCCTCGTACTGGCTCTGGCCGCAGCGCTGACCGCGGCGCTTCGCGCGCGGCCCGCCAAGACCCCGCCGAACGTGGTCTTAATCGTGCTCGACACCGTTCGCGACGATTGCGTCGGCGCGCACTGGCAGGGCG
>JAAYXS010000410.1 GCA_012515775.1 Phycisphaerae bacterium | reverse complement strand
CCTGTTTCCCGGGACGACGGCCCGCCAGACCGACAACATAACGCTTCTCGATGATGCGGCCGCCCGAATAGTCGAATCTGAGTTTGCCCAGCTTCGCCTTGAGGGCGAATTCAACCTGCGCTGAGCGAGCATAGGAGGCACATTGATGTGGCGCACACAAGAAGGGCTGCGAACGCTTCAGGGCACGGAGGCGGCGCTGTTTCGTGCCGCGCTGGGCGAATTTGTAGAAGAATTAGCATAGACGGCACGTGGAAGCCGCCGGCCATTCAGGAGGTTACGCCGTAAGCGGCCAGCCGGCCGGGATATTTCACCGCAGAGGACGCAGAGGTTCGCAGAGAAAGTTCATAGCGCCGTCCACCGTGGCTGGCTTCATAAGGCCCTCCACGAGGCCTAGCCCGGTTGACATAAGTTGCTAACATCCTTTCTCCGCCTCTGCGTTCCTTGGCGTCCTCTGCGGTGAGCAATCTTCACCACATGCGCCCCATTCGGAACTGCCATTAACGGTTTTGGCGCCGGCGACTATCTAGCGTTTTTGCTCTTCACGCCTCGAAATGCGGCTTGAAGCGTCATGCTCCCTGGGCCGGCGATGGCCAGGCCGAGGGCGATGAAGGCCAGGGTGAGCGGGTACTCCATGCCACCCTGCTGCGCTGAGAAAGCGTGACGGTGGACCAGCAGACTGGCGACGGCCATGGTGAAGAAGAGCAATAGGCTCATGGCCCGGAAGATAAACGCCCCCCTCGCCCGCGTTCCGACTCCCGTTATCAAGGCCAGGCCGCCCAGGAATTCAACCAGCGCGGCAATCGTCGCCGCCACCGTCGGCAACGGGACGCCCTGGCTCCCCAAAAACCCGGCGAATTTGGCTATGCCGCTGCCGCCGAACCAGCCGAACAGCTTCTGGCTGCCGTGAAACATAAACACAATGCCCGGCAAGAGGCGGATCAGGAAAAGTCCGACATCCAGGGCAGTGAATCTCGCGGTAGCCGGGCCGGTGTACCGGGGCTCGGGGATCGCTGGTTCGGCGCTCATTTTCGACTCCATTGATGCAAGACTGGAGCTGTCCACTTCTCACTCCTCAGTTTCTCGGGACGCAAAGCCGGAGCTTCGCTGTCCGCTACTCGTTGGTCAACCCAAGCCGGAGCGTTACGGCTCCTCTACCTCTCGCCGTGCGGAGCCGGAGCCAGGCACTCCGCCGGCCACCGGCAGGCCGAGCCCCAGCCTTACGCTCCGCTACATTGCAAGGCCAAGCCCGGCGTTTGGCACTCCTCCACTTCTTAAGGCGCCCGAACCGGGGCTTTGCACATTATGAGTCTAGTCCGCTTGCCACTTTCCGACTCCAACCCACTTGGCATTCTCTGAGCCTGGCAGACTCAGCACTATCTGGGTCTAGTCCACCTGGAAAAGCGGCGTTGATAAATAGCGCTCGCCCGCGGAGGGAAATACTGTCACGATAAGTTTGCCCTTGTTCTCTGGACGGCGCGCCACCTGGTCGGCCGCACACAAGGCCGCACCCGAGCTGATGCCGCAGAGAATGCCCTCTTCGCGGGCGCAGCGGCGGGCCCACGCGAACGCCTCGTCGTCCGTGACGGTGATGACGTCGTCGATGCTGTCCAAATTGAGAATCTTCGGAATGAACCCGGCCCCGATGCCCTGGATTTTGTGCGGCCCGGGCTTCAGCGGCTGCCCGGCCCGGACCTGCGTAATCACGGGCGAGGTCGCCGGCTCCACGGCGATGCATTGGAAACTGCGTTTGCGCTGCTTGATTACCTCACCGACGCCGGTAATGGTCCCGCCCGTTCCGACGCCCGCAACGAGGATGTCGGCCCGACCTTCGGTGTCGTTCCAAATTTCCTCGGCCGTCGTCCGCCGGTGTATCTCGACGTTGGCGGGATTCTCGAATTGTTGCGGCATGAAGGCCTTGGGCATTTCGGTCAGCAACTGTTCGGCCCGTGCGATCGCGCCGCGCATTCCCTCGGCCGCAGGCGTGAGGACGGTTTCTGCGCCGAGCGCTCGCAGGATGGCCCGGCGTTCGAGCGTCATACTCTCCGGCATGGTGATAATCAATCTCAGCCGTTTTGCGGCGCAAACAAACGCCAAGCCGATGCCGGTATTGCCGGAAGTGGGTTCAATTACGACAGTGTCGGGCGTTACCAGGCCGCGTGCGATAGCGTCCTCGATCATGCTGACGCCGATGCGGTCCTTGACGCTCTTGAGCGGGTTAAAGTACTCGAGCTTGGCATAAACGACGGCCCCGCCGCGGACGGCGCGGTTGATGCGTACGAGCGGCGTATTTCCGATGAGTCTGGCGGAGTCGTCGAACAAGCGGCTCATGGCGTGCTCCTTGGGTGTTACGCGGCCGATATCACGGCCGGACGATTGATTCTCTGGCGCTGGGGCGACATTTCAATGAGGGGAGGCTCGCGCCGT
>JAAYXS010000409.1 GCA_012515775.1 Phycisphaerae bacterium | reverse complement strand
GCGCTGCCTGGTGCTGATACCCGTGCGCGATCCGGCCGAGGAACGGAAGTTCCAGCAGGCGTTGGAGCGCGTGCACACACGTTTCGGTCGTGCGATGAAGAAGCTGGCCGAGTAGGATGGCTGCGTGGTGCCGCATTTCCTCGACATTGATCGCGCGCTGCGCACGCCTCACAACAAAGTGATAAAGTGATAGGGTGATAAGGTGATAAAGTGATTCGCCGATACCCCTTATCACCCTATCGCCCTACCACCTTATCACGGCCACACCCCGCCCCCGACACTGCTTGAAGCTGCGCTTTCAAGCAGTGGCACACAGTGCGTTTTCACGCAGCGGCACACTCTCTCATGACGGCAAAGATTGCGCCGAGTGCCGGCTGGCGTGCCATTGCGTGTAGAACGTCTCCAGCGCGACGTAGAGGTAGCCGCCGATGAAGATGAGCAGGAATGGGATGGCGGCCGAGACGCGCTCGTACCAGTTGTCGAAGAAGAACAGGCCGACCAAGCACGCGATCAGGTAGAGCGCGATTCCGAATTCGGCCCAGACCTGCCATGAGCGACGGTGGCGAAAACCGGCCAAGCGGTGCCGCCAATCCCCGGTCTTTCGTGCCTCTTCGCCGAACTTGGGCGTGCGAACGAACTCACCGGTCTTGCCGAAAAAACCCTCGAGCGTGGCGATGGCGTTGTTGAATGCGATTCCCGCCCCGACGGCCATCAGTGCCGGGATGTACTTGATGCTGTTAAACCATCCGCGCCGCAGAGCGCGTTGGCTCAGGATGTAGAACAGCAGCGGTGCGCCGAACCCGATGACGAACAGCACCGATTCGTACCTGATCAGCCAGGGCGGATCTTTGCCGATGATCACCTTGGCATAAAGCGCCGGGCCCAGCAGCAAGCTCAACAGGACAATCAAAATGTACACGACGCAGCTCGTGAGGTGGAAAAACGCTTCAAGCTTGATCCACCACTCCGCCGGGCTCCTTAGAACGCGCGGCAGCAGCTTCAGGCACGTCTGCGCGCCGCCCTTGGTCCAGCGGTGCTGCTGAGCCTTGAACGCCGTCATCTCGGGCGGCAGTTCGGCCGGAGAGGTCAAATCCGGCAGGAAGACGAACCGCCAGCCGCGCAGTTGAGCCCGATAGGAAAGGTCGAGATCCTCCGTTAAGGTGTCGTGCTGCCAACCGCCGGCGTCGGTAATGGCGGCTTTTCGCCACACCCCGCCGGTGCCATTGAAGCTCATATAGCGCCCGGAACGGTTTCGGGCGGTGTGCTCGATCATGAAGTGCCCGTCGAGGAGTACGGCCTGGGCCTGAGTCAAGACCGAAACATCCCGGTTCAGATGGGCCCAGCGGGTCTGGACCATGCCGATCGCCGGGTCAGTAAAGTAGTGAATCGTGTCCTGGAGTATCCGCTCTGGCGGCAGAAAGTCCGCGTCGAAGATGGCGACGAACTCGCCGCGGGCGGTTTTCAGGCCGGCCTCGAGGGCGCCGGCCTTGTAGCCGGTGCGGTTGTCACGGTGAACGTAGACGACGTTGTGCCCGGCGGCCCGCATGCGCTCGACGGTTTTGCGGGCGATGGTCTGCGTGTCGTCGGTGGAATCATCCAGAACCTGGATTTCGAGCCGGTCGGCAGGGTAATCGATACGGCAAGCCTGCTCGATGATCCGCTGGGCGACGTAGCGCTCGTTGAACATCGGGAGCTGCACGGTTACCCAGGGCAGGTCG
>JAAYXS010000408.1 GCA_012515775.1 Phycisphaerae bacterium | reverse complement strand
GTCAGCCCAATCGACTAACGCGTCGCAGCGCGCCCTTATTACCGGGTTACCCCAGGTCGAGCGGCCGGTTGCAGTGCCGGATAACCGACAGGGCCCGGTAACGCACGCGGGCAATGCCACCGGTAGTGGCCGGATAATTGAAGCAGGGTCCTGCACCAGCTCCGCGTGCAACTGACTGCCGGCTGGCGGCCGCCGATATGGGTTAGCGCAACTATAGGGGATCGCCAAATTCCAGAACCCAGTAGAGCCTATAATACCCACCCTGGCGCAATCCCACGCCTACTTCAGAATAGTTCTCGTGCAGCATGTTCTCGCGGTGATCGGGGCTGGCCATCCAGCCGGCCACCACCTGCTCAGGCGAAGTCTGCCCGGCCGCCAGATTTTCGCCGATCATCCAATACTCGTATCCGAACTCGGCCGCACGTTCCGCTAAGTTCGAGTGTGTGACGGGGTTCTCGTGGTCAACAAAATCGTAGTAGATCATCTCGCAAGCGTACTGCTCAGCCTGCGCGTCGAGGACGGCGTTTCGCGCCAGCGGTTGAAGTCCGTAGCGCATGCGTTCACTGTTGAGCAGTTGCCAGACACGATCGCGCCAGGCCTCGGCGTTGGAGGGCTTGCCGCACCCCGGGAAACGCTCTTCAAGCGTGACGTCAGCCGCGGAGCCGCTGCTGAGGCCGGCACTATCCGAGTTCTGGCTGCCGCTGGGGTAGACGTCAGGCTGGCCAGTGCCGCCGAGGGGACATCCGCCCGGCAGGAACGGGAGGACACCGGCAAATCCGAGAACGAGGAGGGCCGGCGCGCGTCGGCCGACGGAGTCAGAAAAAGGGCGCGGCATAGGCAACTCCCGCCTCCAGGGCGAAGGAAGTCGGAATCACTTCCATCATAGCGAGTAGGGCAAGACCTTGATACGACTGGCGGAGAGCCCCATACTTAGCAGCGAAGGCGCCCCTTGTGCGCACGCGCTGATAGTGAGGAGTTTGTTGCATGCATTCCAATCGTCGCCTCGTCGTATTCCCAGCGGCGGTCGCCCTGGCGCTGCTTCTCCTGTCCCTGCCGGGCTGCACGCCCGGCGTCCCCGACGGCGATAACCCGGGCGGGGGTGGCGGGGCCATCAATAGTCCGCCGGTGGCTAAGGCGACGGCTGATGTGAGCCGCGGCATCGTACCGCTGAAAGTACACTTCGATTCGTCGCGCAGCACGGACACGGGCGGCTGGATCGTGTCGCGCATGTGGGATTTTGGCGACGGGGGAACGTCCACGGAGACGGCGCCCACGCACGTGTATAACGCGCCCGGGCAATTCAACGTCACCCTGACGATCACCGACAACCAGGGGGCCACCGATACTGACTCGAGCATCACCATCTTCGCCACGCAGGCGCCGGTGGCCATCATTCAAGCTGACAACTACACGGCCGAGTTTGCGCCCGCGACCATCTCGTTCGACGGATCGCAGTCCTACGATCCGGACGGCAGTGTCGCCAGTTACCTGTGGACTTTCGGGGACGGGGCGAGCGCATCAGGGGAGAGGGTGCAGCATACCTTCTCGCAGCCCGGCAATTTCCGGGTGCGTCTGACGGTCAGTGACAACTTTGGGGTCAAGGGATACACCGAGCGGGTGGTGGTGGTCGGCATCGGCAAGCCGGTGGTCTCGATCCGGGTGCCGAACGAGACGGTCACCAACATCGCGCTGGCCCGAGAAGCGCCGCTGTGGATCGCGGCCACTTACGAGGTCGAACCGGGGACTCCCTACATGATCTCCGCCGGGCTGGACCGCGACCGCGACCCGTGCGACGCGCAGGCCATTCTGTACGATCCGCGAACCGGTGACCTGCTGCAGCATCTGCGCGGCGCCGAGCAGCCGGTACGGACGGCCGCTTTTTCGCCCGACGGCATCCTCGCCCTGCTGAGCGGTGACGACGGCATGCTCCGGCTGTACGACGCCAACTATGGCGACCTGCTCGTGAGCATCGACAGCGGCGCTGACAGGGTAAACTCGCTGGCCTTCGCCCCGGACGGCAACCGCTACGTTTACGGGTGTGACGACGGCGCATTGGTAATACGCCACACGCTGACGGGTGAGGTGGTGCGCACGTTGCAGGCCGCGCCCAACCCCGCCATTCTGAGCGTGGCGTTTTCGCCGGCGGCTGAGGCGATTGCCAGCGGCAGCGCTGACGGCAACGTCGTCCTCTGGAACACGCTGGGCGGGCCGATCATGCTCTTGAACGAGGCGATCGGCGGACACGCGGCCGGCAAGGCCGTCAACGCGGTCGCGTTCTCTCCGATCGATTACACTTACCTCGCAACGGCCAGCGCTGATCGCACGGCCAAGCTCTGGCAAATAGAGCCGCTGCAACTGCTGCTGACCTGCACGGGCCATACCGACGAAGTCACCTGCGTGGCGTTTTCGCCCTCCGGCGGGCTGCTGGCCACGGGCAGTCTGGACCAGCGCGTCGCGCTTTGGAATGCGAAGACGCGGGCCTCCACGCCGGTCGCGATCATCGAGGCATTCGGCGCGGGCGTGACAAGCCTCGCGTTCTCGCCTGATGGGACCGGGTTGCTGGTCGGCTGCGCCAACGGTTCGGCCTACATAATCGACGTGGCCACGCAACTCGCATTACAGACGCTGGCGCCGTGCACATCGAAGATCAGCTCGGCCTGCTACAACCAGGCCGGCTCGATGATTCTCCTGGGCGTCGCGGCGCAGAACGGCATTCCGCTGGACACGGTCAATCACGAGGGAGCCGATTTGAACCTGCGCGTGCCGACGGCCCTCGATTTGACCTCGCTGACAGATGCGGAGCTTTCCAACGCGTGCGGGGAAGCGGGCTGTGCCCCCTACTACCTGTGGGTGGAGTTGGACACTGACATCACTGAGCCGGTGCGCGCTTATGCTGAAGCGACCGTTCAGATACTGGAATCCCCTCCCGCCGAGATTTCCGTCGAGACGCCTACGGTGCCGCTGGTTGAGAACCGGGCCGTGATCGTTGCCGCCGCTACGCCGAGACGGCAAGTGTTCAGTCTCCCGGACCTGGAGCCGGGCGACCAACTGAAGCTGAGCCTGGCCAGCATGCCCGGCTACGGCCGCTTTTACGATGACTATGGCGCGAGCGCCAGTGATACCGGCGGTGCCCGGTTCAGCGTGCTGGTGTTGGACGGGCAGCAAGACTTGTTTGTGTGGTACCAGAATCCAGGTCCGTTCTGGGATGCGGCAACCACGCCATACTGGCCTGAGGATCGCATTTCCTTCTCAGCGGCGGACAAGCTGATCGTCGAGCGGGACGGCCCGTATTACCTGGTGTTGGACGGCTGCACGCGTGCGAACTGCGGCACCGAGTACCTGGCCCCGAGTGTGGTGGTCGAAGTGATCCCGGGCGCGGCGCAGCCCGGCGCGACCGCACGGCAGCAACGGATCTATCTCAATTTCGATACAGTGCCCGGCTCCGTACCAATCAACGGCGAGACGGTCGCGACGTACGCCTTCGATGTCAAGGAGCTGAATGCGGGCTGGGGGGCAAACGAAAAGGACGACATCGTTCAGAAAGTCCACAACAAGCTCAGCGCCATGTTCGCCGGGTACGACGTCGTCCTCAGCGAGGACCCCGCGGCGCTCACGCAGCCGTACACAACTGTGTACTTCTGCGGCGGCAACACGACTTATCTGTGCTGGGTGGATTCCCTGGACCCCCGCAATCAGAGGGGCGATGGGGCAGCCTTCGTACTGACCAACGCGATCAAGGCCAAGTGGCCGGCGGACCCGGACCTGACCACGACAGATGATTTTGCAGCGGCGTTTGCCAACGTGGCGGCCCAGCAAATCGGGCTAATGGTCGGATTGCGGAACACGATCGCAGGTTTAGGCCCCGGGGACGTTATGGACCCGGCCATGCTCCGTAGCGCAGCCGCCATCACTGGCGCGCGCGCCTTCATTAATGGTTCCGTGAATTTGAACGGCAGCGAGCTGGGCAACGGGGGAATCGGCAGGCAGAATGCCCGCAACCTTCTTCTCGAGCTCATCGGCCCGGGTTGACGTGGTTGCGCGCCGCGCTTAGCTCCGATTCCGCCCGCTGATTCGCCCTTCCGGCGACGCGGACGTATTTTGCTCAAGAGGGGCACCGAAACGGAAAATTGCCCCTTTCACAGCGCGCCGGAAAGAGGTACAATCCGCGCGTGTCTGTGGGTGTTGCAGGTCCGCCGGCCGCCTGAGTTCCTCGCCACGGCGGGGAACAGGTCATGGGGCGAGTCATGGCCAAGGTGACCATAGAAGATATCAGTCGGTTCACGGGGCTGTCACGTGGTACGGTTTCGCGCGCGCTCAACGATCGCCCCGACATAAGCGTTCAGACGCGGCAGCGGGTGCTGGAGGCCTGTCGCAGTCTGAATTATTCGCCCAGCCACGCGGCGCGGTGCCTGGCCATGGGGCGTGCTTTCGCGGTGGCAGTGCTGGTCGATGACTTGCAGGCGGTCTTCGCGGCGACCTTTCTGCGTGGTGTTCTGGCGCGTGCCCGCGCGGCTCACTACGCGGTTTTCGTGGCCGAGTTGGGGCAGGATGAGGGGCGGCAGCTCGAAGCGGTGGAGGGCGCGGTGGGCGAGCGCATCGATTGCGTGCTGGTCTCCTCGCCGCTAAGCGCCGGCGTAACGCCAGTGCTCATGGAGCGTTTGTCCGGCCGGCCTGCGATCGCCTGCCTGCCGCTGGACGGGCTCAACTGCGACCTGCTTATGCCCGACCAGGTTGAATCCGGCCGGTTGCTGGCCCAGCACCTGCTGGATGACGTGGGCGGCCCGGTGCTCTACGTTCACGGCCTGGACCGGCCTGGGGCCACGGAAAGGCTACGTGGCTTCGAGCAGTGCCTGCAGGAGCGGGGCTTGGACCCGGTGGCTCATCGCTTTGACGTGCCGCAACAGCGTCCACTGCCTGAAGAACTTGAAAATGAGCTGGTGGGACGACTCAGGGGGACGCGGGCCGTCGGCGCCAGCGACGACTTGCTGGCCCTGGAGCTGCTCAGCTACTGCTGGCTGGCGGGTCGGCGGCCAGGCCGGGATATCGCCGTAATGGGCCAGGGGAATGAGCGCTGTGCAGCCCGGATCGACCCGCCGCTGACGAGCACCGATTGGTGCGGGGAGGAAATCGGGCGGCGGGCCCTGGAGATATTGCTGGCCCGAGTGGAGAAGCTGCGGCTGGATGCTCCGGTATCGAATTACGTCGCGCCGGTGCTGTGCAGGCGGGCATCCACGCAACTAACACGCTGAATCCGACACGCTCGATCAGGCCCGGCGGCGGGGGCCGGCGGGTCCGGGGGAAGCAGAATTGGTCTGCCGGGCAGCCCAGGAAAAGGGTGCGCCCGCCTTGACGCTTGCGCGGCTTATCGGATACATTTCGCTTGTGCTATGGGCAAAAGCATCGGTCAACGTACGCGGCTCAGCGCCTGCTCGAGCCGTCCTTTTGCGCCGGAAGCACAGCACGCGGACGCCGGCCGGCGCGCCCGTCCCTGGCAGCAGCAGCCCGAATTTAGCGGGCCGCGGTTGCCTGCGGCTGCAAAAGGAGAATTAAGTGCAGGTTAACGTTTCGGGCCGCCACATGGGTATCGGTGAGGCCCTGAAGGAATACTGTGTCGAAAAAGCCGGCAAGCTGACGCGCTACTACGACCGCATCCAATCGATTGACGTAGTCCTGGACGGGAAAAACGGCGTACACACGGCCGAAATCATCGTGCACATAGATTCGACGGACCCATTTGTGGCCAGTGAAACCCACGAGGACGTATACGCCGCACTCGACCTGCTTCTGGATAAGATCGAGCGACAGCTGACGCGGCACAAGGAGCGCGTTCGAAACCGTAAACATCCACCGCAGGCATCCCAGGAGAACATTGAAAGTTGAGGGCCCGCCGAGGCGAACACGCATATGAAATTGCTTGAGTTGATTCAACCCCAGTCGATCATCGCCGACCTGCGGGCCACGGACCGCAATGGCGCGATCCGCGAACTAGTGCAGTGTTTGGCCGATTCAAACCTACTCGACTCGCACGCGGTGGATTCGATCGTTAAATCCATCATCACCCGCGAGCGGACGCGCGGCACGACCGGCTTCGGCAAGGGCGTGGCCGTGCCGCACGCCAAGATCGAGGGGCTGGAACGCGTCGTCGCGGCGGTTGGGCGCAGCGCCCACGGGATAGACTTCTCCTCGCTCGACGGCGAGCCGGTCTACGCGATATTTCTGATCGCCAGCCCGGCCGAGCAACCGGAAGAGCACCTGCGTGCCATGGACCTGGTGTTTCGGCACTTACAGCAGGAGAAATTCCGGCGCTTCTTGAGGCAGTCGGACGAGCCGGAGAAAATCTACGATCTGCTCAAGGAAGCAGACGAGAAGATGTTTATGGGGTGAAGATGTCGCACCGGCGTCTCGTCGGTGTAAATAGGCGGGACGCCTGCGCCACGAACCGGTGGCGCAGCCATGGACGGATGTCTTGAACGTGGTCGTCGAGCGTGAGGTCGTGATCCCGAACAAAGAGGGGCTGCATTTTCGCCCGATTATGCAGTTCGTGGACACCGCTCAGCGATTCGCGGCCGACGTCACGGTGAAGTGTGAGGGACGTGAAGCAGACGGCCGCAGCCCGATGGAGCTGCTGATGCTGGTGGCGACCCACGGAACGCGGGTGCGGCTGGTAGCCGACGGTGATGACGCCGAAGCGGCGCTGGAGGCCTTGTCGGCCCTGATTGAGTCGGGGTTCGGCGAGACCTGAGTGAATTTTTAAAACGAGACCAGGCAACTGAGGCTGACGGCATAACCCGATCGCGCGGCTGGGAGGCGGTCGGCGAACGCCGCGGTGTCCGCGGCAATGATCACAAAAAAAGGAATTAGCGCGTCGCCCGGCGTGGCGATTGGTCCAGCTTTGGTCCTGGATACGGAAGAGTACCGTATCCCACGCCGCACGATTCACCCTTCACAAGTGGCCAAGGAGCTGCGCACGCTGGATGCTGCGCTGGAGGCCTCGCGCCAGGAAGTGAGCGAGCTGCGTACGGCCCTGTCCCGCAAGATGGGCCAACAGACCTCGGCCATTTTCGAGTTTCACGAGAAATTCATCGCCGATTCCAAGCTGCGCAACACGGTGGCCGCCAAAATCGAGAACGACCTCTGCACGGCCGCCTACGCCTTCAGTCACGAGCTGAACCGGCAGCAGAAGGCCTTCCGGGCGGTGCCCGACCCGTACATCAAGGAGCGGGTCACGGACCTGTTCGATATCGAAAAACGCGTGCTGCGGCACATCCTGGGGCGGACGCGCGAGGACATCGCGCGGCTCAGCGAGCCGGTGGTAATCGTCGCCCACGACATCACCCCCTCGCAAGCCGTGCAGCTCGACCGCCAGCACATCCTGGGCTTTGTCCTGAACGTTGGCGGCCAGACGTCGCACATGGCCATAATTTCGCGCGCCCTGCGCGTGCCGACCGTGGTCGGGCTGACCGATGCCACGGCCGAGATTTCCGGCGGCGAGATGGTCATCGTTGACGGCACGCACGGGATTGTCATAGCCGAGCCCGATCTGGCCACGCTCGAGCGCTATCAGGCCCTGCAGCAGGAGTACGAGCGGTTCGAAACTCGGCTGCGCGGGCTGCGCCACGAACCGGCCATCACGCGCGACGGTCAGCCCATTTCCCTGCTGGCGAACATCGAGCTGCCGCAGGAGGTTGAAGCGGCCCTCGAAGCGGGGGCCGAAGGCATCGGCCTGTACCGTACCGAGTTCTTGTTCCTCGGGAGCGACCGCATGCCGACTGAGGAACAACAGTACGAGGCGTTCAGCAGCGCAGTGCGCGCCGCACGCGGCAAGCCGGTCACGCTGCGTACTCTGGATCTGGGGGCGGACAAGCTGGCGACTTCGATGGGGGTGCAACACGACCACAACCCGGTGCTGGGCCTGCGTTCGCTACGTTACTGTCTGCTGAACCTCGATCTGTTCAAGACGCACCTGCGGGCCATGCTGCGGGCTACGGTCGAAGGCGATGTGCGCATCATGTTTCCGATGATCGCCACGCTCATGGAATTGCGGCAGGCCAAGGCGACCCTGGCCGACGTCATGGAGGACCTCGAGGAAGAGTCAATCCCCTTCCGGCGCAACGTTCCCATCGGCATTATGATCGAGACGCCCGCGGCCGCGCTGGTGGCGGATGCTCTGGCGCAGGAGGTCAGTTTTCTCAGTATCGGCACGAACGACCTGACGCAGTACACGCTGGCGGTCGACCGGGGCAATGAGCGTGTGGCGCACCTCTACTCGCCGCACAACCCGGCCATGCTGAAGCTGCTGCGCATGATTATGCGCGCCGGGCACCGGGCCGGGGTGGAGGTCAGCTTGTGCGGCGAAATGGCCGGCTCGCCCATCTATACGCAGCTACTGCTGGGGCTCGGCCTGCGCAAGCTTTCGATGGCGCCCAAGGATGTGCCGGAAGTCAAACAGTTGATCCGGTCCACGACGCTCGCCGACTGTCAGCGCATCGCCCGCAAGGTGCTGCAGTTCGACGCTGATCGCCAGGTTCTCAATTTCTTGCGCGATGAAGCGCGCAAAGTTCTACCGCCGGAGGCTTTCTGATGATGGCGGCCTCCGCAGCGCATGCCGGGTCAGCGTGTCACGCGGGGCCGGCCTTTCGCGTGGCATTTGAGTACGCCTTAAGCGGAGACCTGGCTTATCTCTCGCATCGCGACGAATTGCGCATGCTGCGCCGCGCCCTGGTCCGGGCCGGATGGCCGCTGCGCTTTTCGCGCGGATACAATCCTATACCGTGGCTCTCAGTGCCTCTGCCGCGGCGGGTGGGCGTCGCTTCCGACTGTCAGTTGGCCCTGACCGATTTGAGCGAGCCGCGGCCTGCGGCTTGGTTACGCGAATCGTTGGCCGCAGCCCTGCCGCGCGACTGCCGGCTTGCTAGTCTGCGGGCCCCGGCCCCGGGCGGCACCCCGCACGCACAGAGCGCCGAGTACGCGGTTACGCTGGCATGGCCGGCCGCCCAGGCCCTCGCTCCGGCGGTAGAACGCTGGCGCGGGATTTTGGAAATGGATGAGCGGCGCTGCGCGGGCGGGATGAGCTCGCCCCCGGCGCCCAAATGTCAACAATTTCTCGAAGGAGTGGCTTTGGAGGGACCAGAGTTGCGGTTGCGCTTGCGGTTTATCGAGCAGCGCACCGCCCGGCCCTCCGAGGTGCTCACGGAACTTGGCCTTGCCCCGGATGCGCATGAATACACCGTCCGGCTGTGCGAGGTCGCATGGAACACGCAGTGCTCGGGTCCAGACTTGGAATCCCGGGCCTCGAAAGGATTTGCCATTGGCTACAAAGAAAACCACGACGAGTCGGACGAAGAGCAAGACCACGAAGAAAACGAAAAAGACAGTTGCGAGGGCCGACTCCGGAACTGAGACACAACTAACTGAAACGGGCGGCCCGGCCACCGCACCTCCCGCTGCGACCAAGCCAAAGACGCGGCGCAAAGCGACCAAGAAAGTCACGACGCGCCGGCGCAAGACTGCGGCAGTGGAGACGGTCGCCGGCGAGACTCCCCTTGCCGAGCAGCAAGAAACCGCAGTGGCCGAACTTCAGGAAGCGCCGCCTGCGCCAGGAGTTTCGGGTCCCTTGGCCGAGACGGCCGCGCCCGAACCTGAGCAACCAGCGGAACCGAAGCCCGCGCACGCCCGAACTCGGCCTGAGACAGCCGAAGCCGCCGCTCGGCAGATGGAGCGGCAGGACGAAGTGCTCGTCATCCGCTTTCCGCCGGTTGCCCCCCCACCCTTCGAACCGCGGCCGGTCCTGGCGGCTGAAGCGGAAAGCGCCGCCGCGCCGCCGGCAAGCGCTGCCGGGCGCGAGGAGCCATTGGAGCCGGCCGTTACTGAGGAGCTCGAGCCTCCTCCGGCGCCGGCCCCCCCTGAGACGGCCCGGCAAATTGGCGTTAAAGATGCCGATGCCGAAGCCGACCTAGAAGCCGACGTGGTCGAGGAGGAGGCGATCAGCGAGCCCATCGAGCCGGCCGCTGAGCGCGACGAAGAGCTCGGGCCGACCGCGGACGAGACGCCGCGCGAGCCCGACGGCGGTGAGCCACCGGGCTTTGAACGACGTGGACGTCGGCGCCGGCGCCGGCGGCGACCGAACGGTCATGAAGGCAACGGGCGGGCCGTACAGCCGCCGGCCGAGGCGCCTCTGCGAGTTGAGCCGCAGATTCGTCCGCGCACACCCGGCGGACCACAGGCCGCAGCGCCTCAGGAGTTCACGGCGCCTCCCGGGCGGCATCTTTCGCCCAGCCAGAAGCGCCGGCTAAGGCGCCGCCACCGCTCCCAAGAAAATCGCGAGCCGGAGCCGAAGGCCTTTGAAACCCCTGCTCCGCCAACGGCCCCGGCGGCTGAAGAAGCCCCGGCCGAGGAGCCGGCCCCGCCCGACTTTGACGAAAACGAAGGCGTCGCACTGGCGCGAATTCCCGGCTTGGGCGACGAAGAACTGCCTTCACTGCCGTCGCTCGATGAGGGCGAAGAGCCAGCCGAGGAAAAGGCGGCCGCCCCGGCCCAAACCCGCGCCACAGGCCGCGAAGGCCGCGGGCGTCAGCGCCCCGCCCGGCGACCGGTCCAAGAACCTGAAGTTGAGGAAGGCGGGGAGGCTCCGGTCGTTGGCACCAAGGAGATGATCATCAATGTGGTGCCCGGCGAGGAATGCCGCATCGCCATTCTGCACAAAGGCAAGCTCGAAGAGATGTACATCGAGCGGGCCTCGGCCGAAAGCCACGTGGGCAACATCTACAAGGGCCTGGTGACGAACGTTGAACCCAGCATTCAGGCCGCCTTCGTGGACTTCGGCCTGGGGAAGAACGGGTTCTTGCACGTATCAGATCTGCACCCGCAGTACTTCCCGGACGGCGGGCAGCCGGCGGAAAACGTGGGGCGCAAGCTGCCGCGTCGCAGCCGGCCGCCCATTCAGCGCTGCCTGCGCCGTGGGCAGCAGATCATCGTGCAGATCACCAAAGAGGGAATCGGCACCAAGGGCCCGACGCTGTCGACGTACCTGAGCATCCCGGGCCGCTTCCTGGTGATGATGCCCGGCATGCGTCAACTGGGCGTGTCGCGCAAGATCGAGGACGACGAGGTGCGCATCAAGCTCCGCAACCAGCTCCACGAATTGGAGCTGCCGGAGGGCATGGGCTTTATCGCGCGCACCGCCGCCCAGGACCGCACCAAGCGCGAGCTGCAAAGCGACCTCAAATACCTGATGCGCTTGTGGAGCATGATCACGCGGCGGATGAAAGAGGAACGTCCCCCGGCCGAGCTCTACCGCGAGTCCGATTTGGTTATTCGCACCATCCGCGATCTGTATAGTTCCGAGATCGGGCGGATCGTGGTCGATGATCCTGGGGTGGCCCAGCGGGCCCGCGAATTCCTGCAGATATTCAGCCCGCGCGCCGGCGACGTGCTCCAGGAGTACACCGAGCCGGTGCCTATCTTCCACCGTTACGGCATCGAGGCCGAACTCGACCGCCTGCACTCGCGGCACGTCCCGCTACGTTCCGGCGGGTCGTTGGTGATCGAGCCGACCGAGGCCCTGGTGGCCATCGACGTCAACAGCGGCAAGTTCCGCACGGAGGACGACGCCGAGGCGACCGCTTTCAAGATCAACATGGAGGCGGCCGACGAGATCGCCCGCCAGCTCCGCCTGCGCGATTTGGGCGGCGTGATCATCTGCGACTTCATCGACATGCGCCAGGAATCGCACAAGCGCGCCATCGAACGCCGCCTCGCGGCCAATCTACGGCAGCACAAAGAGCGGGCCAAAATCCTGCGCATGAGTCAGTTCGGCATCATCGAGATGACGCGCCAGCGGCAGCGGGCCAGCCTGACGCGCAGCGTTTACCAGGATTGCCGCTTCTGCCACGGCACCGGCCTCGTCAAGACCGGCGAATCGGTCGCCCTGGACGTGATGCGCATCATTCAACTTAACATCATCCGCGAGTCCGTACGCGTGATTGAAATAACCGTTTCGACCGAAGTGGCCAACCAACTGCTCAACCGCAAACGAGCCGTGCTGGCGAACTTCGAAGCCAAGTACCGCCGAACGATCATCATCCGCCCGGACCCGAACTTCGGCCTGGATAACGTGGAGGTGCGCTGCTCCGACCATCGCGGGCGCTTGATTCCGCCGGCGTGATGCAAAACAACGTGGGTCGAGGACGCCGCGCGCAAGCGTGCGTCCTCGACGCACCGTTTGCCTCGTTGCCTCGTTGCCTGAGATCATTATGGAACTTAAACAACTCGGCGCAAGACTGCCTCAATTGGTCGATCGCATCGTGGAAAGCTACCTGGCTGACCACCGCACTCAACACATAGACAAAGAATTCCTGCCGTCCACCGCGGCCATCATCGAAATCTGCGACATGCTGATGGAGCTGACCTATCCCGGCTATTTCGGCCGGATGGGCCTGACGCGCCACAACATCGCCTATCACGTGGGCGAATTGCTGCCGCGCTTGTGGGACCAGCTCAGCGATCAAATACACCAGGCGCTCTGCCATGCCGCCGAACAGTCCGGGCGGCTGTCCGAGAACGGGCAGGCCTGCCGCGACAAGGCCGTGCAGATCGCCAGCGATTTTCTCGAGGCGATACCCAACATCCGCGCTCAACTCGCGGACGACGTACAGGCCGCTTACGACGGCGACCCGGCCGCCTTCGACACCTCCGAGTGCATCCTGGCCTACCCGGCCATCCACGCCATAACCATCTTCCGCTACGCCCATCACCTTTACGAGCTGGATGTGCCCTACGTGCCACGCATCATGTGCGAGCACGTACACCACATCACCGGCATCGACATCCACCCCGGCGCGCGCATCGGCCGCAGCTTCTTCATCGACCACGGCACCGGCGTGGTCATTGGAGAAACCACTGAGATCGGCGACAACGTGAAGATCTACCAGGGCGTGACGCTCGGGGCCCTTTCATTCCCCAAAGATGAACGCGGCCGCCTGATCCGCGGCCACAAGCGGCATCCGACCGTCGGGAACAACGTGACGATCTACGCCAACGCCATTGTGCTGGGCGGTGAAACCAACCTCGGGCCCGGCTCCATCATCGGCGGCTCGGTGTTCCTTACGAAGAGCGTTGAGCCCGGCCACCAGATTTCGATCACGCCGCCGGTGCTCAAAGTCCGCCCACCGCAGCCGGCCGCGCCCGTAACCGACGTAAGCCCCGACGACTGAAGTCGGGACGGACTCCATGCTTAGCCGAGACTGAAGAAACCTATGCGTAGCCGAGGGACCTATGCTTAGCCGAGACTATCGCCGGATCGCAGCCACTCTCTCAAGCACCGGTACACGGGAACAGCGCATGCGGGCCGTGGTCGACGCGCTTTGGGAAGGCCTGCACGAAAACGGCGTCTCCTGGGTGGGGTTCTATTTGCCCGAGGGCGAAGCCGAACTGGTGCTCGGCCCGAGCCGCAACAAGCCCGCGTGCTCGCCGATCGGTTTGCACGGCGTCTGTGGCCAGGCATTCACGCAAAGAAGGCCGATGATCGTTCGCGACGTTCGGGAGCTGGGGCAGAACTACG
>JAAYXS010000407.1 GCA_012515775.1 Phycisphaerae bacterium | reverse complement strand
GCAGCGTACCAGGGCGTGACCGAGCGCTGCACGCCGGGAAGATGAACGCGCTTGGCCAAACCCAGCTCTCGCGCCAGGCGAGCCAGATTATCGCGCTCAGGGCCGTCGCCAATGATGGCCAGATGCAGGTGTCGCGGAGTGCTGACCAGCGCGCGGATCGCCAGCTCGAAGCCTTTGTTACGATCGCAAGTGCCGCTCGCAACAATTAGAAACTCGTCACTGGTCACACCGTTCGCCTGCCGCGTTCGGGCACGCTCCTTCTGTGCCACTTGTACGCGGCGCACTCCGTAACTAACCCGCTTTAGTCGCCCGGCCAGCCGGGGTGAATAGGCGCGGAGTTCCTCAAAAGCCGCGTCGGTTGGTACGAACGTGGCGTCTGCGAGCTGAAACGCCCGGCGTTCCAGCCGGCAAATCGCCTGAAAATGCACACGTGCCCACAGGTTCGGCGCCCGCCGCTGAGGCCAGCCAAAAGGCAGGCAATTTGCCAGCAAGCACGGGTAAAGAAAGTACACCGGCACTTCCGGCCAGGCGCGCTTCGCTGCAATGATCCAGAAAGGACTGACTGCCACAAACGCCATCTGCGGCGGCGGCAGATCAGCCAAGGCGCGCGCCAGCGCTCCAGGCACAAGCCATTGTTTGAATCGCCACAGCCGTCGCGGCACTCGCAGCGGCACGTTCAAAGCCTCGGCCTGCGGCTTGGGCGGCCCCTCGGGTTTTCCCGACTCGCTATTCACACCCAGCACGAGCGTGCTGTGTCCGGCCTGTTGCAACGCTTCAGCCAACGAGCGCGCAGAAGTGAGACCGCCACCCCAACTCGAAACATCGCAGTACACACCGAAATAAAAGCTGCGCGGCTGTATGCGAGTCACTGAGCGCATTGATTTCCGTTAGTGTTATCGGCCGCCTGCGCTCAGGGGTGAAGCCGGTTTCAGCCCGCGATGTCCTGCACGACCACGTGGATGTCGTGCTGAGCCAATTCAGCCATGTACTGCTCGGTCGGCAGGCAGAGTTCCAGCGGGCGCGCTCCGGGCGCGATCAACCGCCGGGCCTGCATGTAGGCCACGAGGCTCGCGGGAAAAGCGGTCGTGCGTTCCATGGCGGTGAAGCCAGTCTGTTCGTCGTGCCGGTCAAACAGGTCGTATTGCAGCGTCCGTGGCGCGCCGCGATGCGTGCCGCTGACCGTGCAGCGCAGCGCGACCAGGTCGCGAACTTCAGGAAAGCGCAGCCGGTCTTCCATGAGCTGCCGCAGCACGGGCTTCGGCGCGATCACTTGGCCATTAGAAAGAGTCACTCGCTCCTCGAATAAACCTAACTCAAACATGGCCCGCACGACTGCGAAGTGCCCGGGATAGCGCACCGTCTTGTAATCGTAAGTGCGTAGCCGGCCGGCGAAGCTGTCGGCGCACGTGCTCGTCCCGCCGGACGTCACTGCGGCTTCGCACTTTCCGAGCGGCGGCGCAAACTCGATCTCCTCCAGTTCGGTCAGCGCCGGCACCGCAGCGCGCCGGCCGTCGCGCAGGAATTCGCCAAAGCCGCTGTACTCGTTGATCAGGCCATCGAAGTTGAACACCAGCTTGTAGCCTAGCGGGCCGACCGGCTGCTGCGGCAGGCCGCCGCAGCGTACGTGTACGTCGCGCGGCGCGTCCATCTGACTCACGCCGTGCGCGGCAAGTATGTTCGCCAGCCCGGGCGCCAACCCGCAGTCCGGGACCACGCTCACGCCGCGGGCCTCGGCGGCCGCATGCTGTGCAAGCTGTTGCCGCACGACCGTCGTGTTACCGCCGAGATCGCAGAACGACGCCCCCGCCGCAATCGCCGCCTCAGTCAATTCGGCATTGAACCGGTAGGGCGCAGCCGAGATTACCACGCCAGCGCCGGCCAGCGCGTGAGCCACTTCCACGGGCCTGCTCACGTCACAAATGACTGCCTCGAATTGGGTGGCCATCGCCGGAAGAAGCGGCCGCAGACGTGCCAGCGCACTATCAACTTGAGCAGGACTGACGTCGGCCAGCCGGACCCGCCCGGCTTCGCAGTTCTTTGCCAAATCGTAAGCCAGGGCCACACCCTGACGCCCGGCGCCCAAGACTACGTAAGAAAAGGCCATGCTGAGCTCCCGTCGGGCACGCCGCCGCTACGCTCTACTGTTCCAAGTCGGATCGCTCACACCACATTTCTGATTGTGGAACCGGGCCATAACGAACAGCAAATCCGAAAGTCGATTCAAGTACGGAACATTGTCCGCTCCAACCGGCTCTTGTGCCGCGAGCGCAACAACGATCCGCTCCGCACGCCGGCAAACCGTCCGCGCCACATGCAGAAACGCAGCCACCGGCGTGCCGCCCGGCAACACGAAATTCTTCAACGCCGGCAGGTCCTGGTTCAGAGAACTAAGGCAATTTTCAAGCGCGGTTACGTGCTGCGCACTGAGCCGCGGGCTGGGGTGCTTCGGCTTATCCGCCTCGGGAATGCTCAAATCCGCACCCAGGTGGAACAGCTCATTTTGAATCCGCCGCAACGGTTCGACCAGCTCCGGCACCGGCCCGGCCGCCAGCACCGTTCCGATATGCGCGTTGAGTTCATCAATCGTCCCGTAAGCTTCGATGCGCAGCGCGTTTTTCGGGACGCGCCGGCCGCTGCCCAGGCCGGTCGTGCCATCGTCTCCGGTCCGAGTATATACGCGCGTGATGCGAGCCATGCGTGCTCTCCAGGCGGGCGGCGGCGGCGCAAGGGCCGAGATTCGATCCGGCCCGGCCTCCGAGCTTACAGGTTACCGTTTTTCGCGCCGCACGGGAACATTTCGTAAACTGAGTATTGGGGGGGTCGAGATCGGACCAACGGCCGCGTTCGAGCCGGCAGGGTGTGATGTGCCGAGCGGCGGAGGACTTCAAATGGACAACTGGAAGCAAACGTTTCTTGACAAGCTCACTCAGGCCCAATCCCAATGGCTCACCCGCTTTGACGAAGCCCTCGACACCCATTTTGTGCCAATCTTTGAGGAATACCGGCAGTTCCTGGCCGACAACGGGTTTCGGCTGTCGATGCCGATGCGCGAGCCCGGGCGGCGCTCGTTCAAATTTGAGCTGTCAGAGAACGCGTATCTGCTGATGATCCTGCGTGCCATCGGCGTGGGCGAACTGGAGCTGCGCTGCGACAGTTTCGTGCCGGGCTGCGACCCGGCTCACTCGCGCAGCGTCGGGCTGGTCTCGCAGGTGACGCAGGAGTGGGTTACCGAACGTTTGCGCGGCGCGCTGGAAACGTTCGTTGAACTGCTCAGCCAAGCGTCGCCACCTAACGTTTCTGAACCGGTCGAAGAGCTGGTGAGCGCATAGCAGGCCACGCGGCCGCAATCGAGATGGGTTGGGCGCGCCGGTTTCGCCGTCAGAGCTGATATTGCTTCTGCTCGTCCGCCGCTACGCCCAGTGTCGCGCGGAAGAAGTCCACCACTTTAAGGTCTTCAGCCGCCGGCAGTTGCCCGTGCTCGGCCGCGGCGACCAGGTTCAACGTGACCTGCACGCCGGCCGCGGTGAGCCGGTCGTATAGCTCTTGGCTCTGACTGGGCGGACAGCGCGTGTCGG
>JAAYXS010000057.1 GCA_012515775.1 Phycisphaerae bacterium | reverse complement strand
GGCAAGTACGCTAATAGGCATGGCCGAACGTCGGTCGTGATCCAGCCGAGCGGCGACTCGGAGAACCCCACCTTGCGCAGCAGCTCGCGAACGTCTGCCGCGCTCACGCGGCAACCGAGCCAGCGGGACAGCTCTTCGCTCATGCGGCGGACATTGATTTGAACGAGGTATTCGGCCATGGGGCACCTCTCAATGTCGAGCAGCTTCATCCTGCCAATATGTTTACGTGATTAGCGGCCTCCATGTTCAAGGGGCCTTCCGCGGCCCGCCTGCTTGAGTGACGGCGGGGCTGGCCAGGATCCCCGCCGCACCGCATAATTGCCGCGATGTTCGCGTTCGTCCTGCGCCGATTGGCGACCTTCCCGATCGTGTTGCTCCTGATGTACACGGCCGCCGTGCTTCTGGTCATGGCCGCGCCGGGTGAGGGACTGTCGACCGGCGAAAAGGAAATGCCACCGGAGGTTTTGGCCGCACGGCGCCAGGCTTTCAATTACGACCAGCCCTGGTGGCAACGCTACTTCTGGACTTGGCCGAAACGCCTGGTCTGGGATGGGGACCTGCCCGCGCACCAGTACGAGGACTGGACGGTGGTCGAAATCCTCCGTTCGGCGCTGCCGGCGTCGCTACAGCTCGGCGTGCTGGCCTTGAGCCTGGCCGTGGTAATCGGCCTGGGGGTCGGCGTAATCTCCGCCGCGCGCCGCGGCCGATGGCTTGACCACCTCTCGGTCGGCTTGGCCCTGGTCGGAATTTCGCTGCCGACCTTCGTCACAGGCGCTGTGCTGCTGATCATTTTCGCGATCTGGCTGCGTGCGGTGCCGGTAGGGGGGTGGGGCCGGCCTGCGCAGGCCATTCTGCCCGCACTCACGCTGGCGCTGCCTTACGCGGCCTACATCGCGCGCCTCACGCGCTCGGCCCTGATCGACGTTTACGCGGAAGACTACATCCGCACGGCCCGCGCGAAGGGGCTCTCCGAAGTGCGGGTGCTCTTCGACCACGCTCTGCAAAACGCGCTGTTGCCGGTGTTGAGCTATCTCGGTCCGGCGGCCGCGGCCATCTTCACCGGCTCATTCGTCGTGGAGAAGGTCTTCACGATTCCGGGCATGGGTACGCACGTTGTGGAGTCGATCAATAACCGCGACCAGAGCCTGATTCTGGCGACGGTTATGGTTTACGGCGTCTTCCTGGCGAGTTTCAACTTGATAGTCGACCTGCTGTACGGCGTGATCGACCCGCGGGTCAGAGTGGGGGCGCGCCATGAATGAAACGCGCGGGCGACACGAAGCCGGCGCCGCGGCCGTAGGCGCGCAGGCCGCCGGCTCGATCATCGTGGGCGTGGCAAGCTCAAATTACCGCCTCGTGAGCGGGCCGTGGGAGCGCTTTCGGGAGAATCGCGCGGCGGTGACCGCGCTGGCGCTGTTGCTGTTGATAAGTGCCGCTTGCTTCGGCACGCTCGGCTGGTCGGCCGGCCGGATGCGGGTGCAGCAGCTAGATGCGGCCCGGCAGCCGCCGTCGCGTGCACACATCCTCGGAACGGACGAATTGGGCCGCAGCTTGTTGTGGCGCACGCTGTACGGCGGCGCGATCTCGCTGAGTCTGGGCCTGCTGGCGGCCGGGGTCTCGATTGTCATCGGAACCGCGTACGGCCTCGTGGCGGGCTACGTGGGCGGACGCTGGGACGAGCTGATGATGCGCGCGGTGGACGTGCTCTACACGCTGCCGTACATGCTGCTCGTGATGTTGTTTGCGGTTTCGATCGGCGCGTGGCTGGAGAGCCGGCGCGTGCTGGGCGGCGAGTGGAGCCGCTTTTTCGTGCTGGCCCTGGCGATTGGCGGTGTGAGCTGGCTGACGATGGCACGGGTAGTCCGGGGGCAGGTACTCTCGCTACGTGAGCAGCCGTTCGTTGAGGCGGCCCGGGCGCTCGGCCTTCCGACGTCTCGGATACTCCTGCGGCACCTGCTGCCGAATCTGTCGGGCCCGATCCTCGTTTTCGCAGCTTTGACGGTGCCACAGGCGATCCTTCAGGAGTCGTTCCTGAGCTTTTTGGGCGTTGGGATTCAGCCTCCGCAGGCGACGTGGGGCTCGCTGGCCGCGGACGGGGTGCATCTGCTGAACCCGATACAGTTCGACTGGTGGCTGGTCGTCGTGCCGTGCGTAGCGCTGTCCGTGACGCTGCTCGCGCTAAATTTCGTCGGCGACGGCATCCGCGATGCGCTCGACGTGAAGCAGAACCGGGGCGCGTCGCCACGGTGAACGCCAGGCTTGCCTCCATGGCGCGGAAGCTGAGCGCCGCCCGCGCCCGCATCGCGCGGCGCGACCGCCTTTGCCGCAATTCCGGGGCGACACGCCCGGCTCCGCTCTCCCAATAACGGGAATTGATTCGCCAGCGGTAAGAGGGGATTGATTTACCAACGGTTCTCCCCTAGACTTGGCGCGAGATTTTTGGGGATTGGTGTAACGGTAGCACGACTGACTCTGGATCAGTTAGTCCAGGTTCGAATCCTGGATCCCCAGGTGACCTAAAGGCCGGAAAGCACGGGATTTGTGAACCGTGGTCTCCGGCCTTTTTTTGGTACCACCCCGTGGTGCTATCCCGGTGCTACCGTTCGCGCATCTCCGGTGACGCGTAGTCGACGTTCGTAAATTGGATCCCCGGGTGCCGCGCCACTATGCGAGGTCGGCGGATACCGCGAGTCGGAATCGAGCTGCGGCAACCCGGACCGCGCCGGCCAGGACAGCGTTCGGGGCTTGCCACGGTTGTGCTATCGCGTTACTATTGCCCTCAGCCCCGAGCCCCGGGCCGGACTGCGTCGGCGCACGTGTCCCCCCCGCACGTCCCGACCGCCGGCCCATTTTTTTGCGCGAACTGAGCTTCGTGACTTAGGCTTCTACGTTTTCGCGTACGGAACCGGGTCGGGCACGCCAACCTTCGCAAACGCTTCCAAACGCAGCCGGCAACTATCGCAGTGCCCGCACGCCCGGCCTTGCTCGTCGGGATCGTAGCAACTGCGAGTCAACCCATAATCCACGCCCAACGCCAAGCCGCGGCGGATAATCTCCGCCTTGCTTAGATATAGCAGCGGGGCGTGAATCCTGATTCTGTTCCCCTCGACTCCGGCGCGAGTCGCCAGATTCGCCAGCGCCTCGAACGCCGCGACGTACTCTGGGCGACAGTCCGGGTAGCCGCTGTAATCGATCGCGTTGACGCCGATGAAAATGTCCCGCGCCTCGCGCACCTCCGCGAACGCGAGCCCATACGCCAAAAAAATTGTGTTGCGGGCCGGCACGTACGTGATCGGAATGCCAGGCCCTGCCAGGTCGCGATCCTTCGGCACCGCCAGGTCGCTCGTCAGGGCCGAACCGCCGAAAACGCGCAGGTCTATTTCGACGATCTGGTGCTCGGCTACCCCCATCGCAGCCGCCACGCGCCGCGCCGCCTCCAACTCGCTGACGTGCCGCTGTCCATAGCGAAACGTCAGGGCGTGCAGCTCAAAACCGGCCGCGCGAGCCATCGCCGAGG
>JAAYXS010000406.1 GCA_012515775.1 Phycisphaerae bacterium | reverse complement strand
GCGGCCGCGCGGGCAGCAGGCGACAGGGCATGGCGCATTTTGGGGATGAGACGCCCGGAGAACCGGTTCCGCTGCCGTTGCGTGGGCGTTTGTCCCGAATAGCGCTTGGCGATTATCCGCGGACAAATAGCACATTTGCGCTCTTTTTTTCGCAAACGGCACACTTGTCGCTTTTGCGCAAACTTGTAAAGGGAAATTCACATTACAGGCATTTGCCGGTAGTATTGCATTACTGTCTAGGTTAATGCCATCGTATCTGTCGGCGTCTGATGCGGCCTCTTCTGGGCTTGCGCTGGCGCCGGAACCAATCGCGCAGCTCACGCGGTCGCGGCCGTGGAACGCAGAAAACTGGTCATTGCGGCGACAGTGTCTCTACTGGCAGTTGCGTTTGCGGTCCAGCGGCTCAAGTCATCCGGCCCGATCTCCAATTCGGTGCTTCTCGTCTGTGTGTCAACCGGCGAGACCTTCAACATAACCCGCAAAGAGCTGCTCTACATACCCATGAAAAACCCGCGGACAGGAGAGGCGACGCTCCTGCCCTGCCATAAGCGCAACGGAGTGCTGTACATAAACCAGCGTTATGGACCCGTCTTAGGCGATCTGGGAGCGAGGAACCGGTATGTGGATCCCGAAACGCTGGCGGTGCGCACGCCGCCGTAACATGGCCTTCACATTGATCGAACTATTGATAGTCATTGCTCTGCTGGCATTGCTGATTGCCATACTGCTGCCTTATCTGTACAAGGCGCGGGAATTGAGCAAGGCAGTCGTGTGTGGTCAGCGGCTCCACGACTTCGGCATTGGTCTGGCCACCTACGTGAACGACAACGAGGAGTGGCTGCCGGGAGTCAACACCTCGGGCGTGGCCGTCCGCACGCTCGACCTCTTGTGGCGGAGCGAGCCACAGGTGCTTAGCCGTCCCGACCTCCCGGTGCAGGCGTGGGATTGGATGACGCCCCTGCTGGCCGGCAAGACCGAGCTGCCCGCCGTACGGGCGCTGCGGTTCAAGTTCCTGCTGGAGCAGATGCGTTGCCCGAGTCAGTTCCTGCACTCGGCCCTATGGGAGGGGGAGGGATATTACTCACCCGACCGTCAGGTGTTTAAGGCAAACGGCCCCTACCGCACGATCAGCTACCTGATGCCGGCGCAGTTCCAATTCGTTGGCCAGGCCCACACTGAAGAAACGCTGGCGTACAAACATGGCTCTGATTACCCGCGTTGGGTGCGCGGGCGGGCGCCGCCCGACACTTTTGAGTACATCAACTATGATTACCGCCCGCGACTCGACCAAGTCGGCCAGCCGGCCGGCAAGGTCTTCGTCGCCGATGGCACACGCTACCTTGAATGCGAGGGTGGCAGCGAGAGTCTGGATTTCGATGCTTACCCGTACGTCGATCCACGCTATCCCTCGCAAGGCCTGTTCGGCAGTTTCACGGATCCGGCGCCGTGGTGGTGCGGCTCGACCGCGTACGGCGTTGAGCAAGGATCGCTCAACTGGGACGGCATGCCCATGGACGCCGGCGAGTATCCCAAGGCCCGCGGGAAGAACCTGGCATTAAGTTACCGCCACGGGGCGGACATCGCGGCGTCAACGAGCAACGCCCAGACCAATCCGGGGCGAATAAACGCTCTGTTCTTCGACAGCCACGTAGAACGGCTAAACGACCGCCGTTCGCGCGATGTCGGGCTGTGGTACCCGAGCGGCACGCGGATCCAGTCACCCGAAGAAGGCATGACGCGCGTGCCTCAGGACTACGTCGTGCCCTAGTACGAGCCAGCGATGGACAATTTCCTCGCAGCCGTTTGTAACAAGGATTGATAACGACGAGCGGGCGTTGGAAAAATCAGCTCGTGACCTAAGCGGGCGTCACATGCACCGGGTTGCGCGTACCCCATAGCAGAATGCCGACGCAAAG
>JAAYXS010000007.1 GCA_012515775.1 Phycisphaerae bacterium | reverse complement strand
CGCTCCAGCGCGCTAATGTTTGTGAAGCGCCAGTCCTCATCGCGCGTGGTCGGAAAGCCACGTTCCAGGAAGCGCGCCAGTGCCGCCTGCCGCAGCTCCCGCAGCCACGGGCGGCCGCCGTCAAGCCGGCTTTCGAATTCCGCAAGAGCGGCCGCGAAACTGTAGTTCGGTTCCGTCGCGGTAATCACGCCGCCTCACCCTGCCCTTTCCGCCGCCGTCTGTCCCGCCACTGCCTCGATGGCCTGCTCGTCGCTCAGCCAGCCGTAACCCCGCTGTTCGAGTTCCAGGGCCAGCTCTTTGCCGCCGGAGCGCACAATTCGCCCGCCGGCCAGCACGTGTACATAGTCGGGCACAATGTAATTGAGCAGCCGCTGATAATGCGTGACGACGACGAATGCCCGCTCCGGACCGCGCAAGCGATTGACGCCGTCAGCCACGACCTTCAGCGCATCGATGTCCAGACCCGAATCAGTCTCGTCCAGTATGGCCAGGCGCGGCTCGAGCACCGCCAACTGGAAAATTTCATTGCGTTTCTTCTCGCCGCCCGAGAAACCCTCGTTGAGGGCGCGGTTCAGCAGCCGCTCATCCATTCCCAGCAGCCGGATGCGCTCCTTCACCAATGTTAGAAAATCGAGCGCGTCGACCTCTTCCAGCCCGCGGTATTTTCGCTGCGCGTTCAGCGCCGAACGCAGAAAGTAGCTGGTGCTGACGCCCGGGATTTCGACCGGGTACTGGAACGCCATGAAAACCCCCTCGCAGGCCCGCTCCTCCGGCGACAACTCGGTCACATCGCGCCCGCGGTAAAGTATGCGTCCCGCGGTGATCTGATACGTATCGCGGCCGGCGATGACCTGTGCCAGGGTGCTCTTCCCGGAACCATTCGGCCCCATGATAGAGTGCACCTCGCCGGCCCCGACCTTCAGGTCGACCCCTTTGAGTATCTCCTGTCCATCAACGACGACGTGCAGGTTTTCAATTACAAGCATTCCAGCTCCGTTTTCTATGCTGCCTTCTTACTTTGCCCTCTACGCACTCTCAGCCGACACTTCCTTCGAGACTGACCTCCAGCAGCTTCTGGGCCTCGACCGCAAACTCCATGGGCAATTCGCGGAACACTTCCTTGCAGAAACCGTTGACGATCATCGACACCGCGTCCTCGGTCGAAATGCCGCGCTGATGGCAGTAGAACATCTGATCGTCCCCGATCTTCGAGGTAGTGGCCTCGTGTTCCATGTGGGCGGTGCTGTTCTTGACCTCGATGTACGGGAAGGTATGCGCCCCGCAGTGCTCGCCAATCAGCATTGAATCGCACTGCGTGAAGTTCCGGGCATATTCGGCGCCCTTCAGTATCTTCACCATCCCGCGGTAGGTGTTCTGCCCATGTCCGGCCGAAATGCCTTTCGACACGATGTAACTGGTGGTGTTCTTGCCGATATGGATCATCTTGGTGCCCGTATCGGCCTGCTGATAGTTATTGGTCAGGGCGACACTGTAGAATTCGCCGACCGAATTGTCGCCCTGCAGGATGCAACTGGGATACTTCCAGGTGATCGCCGAGCCGGTTTCCACCTGCGTCCAGGAGATGCGCGAGTTGCGGCCCAGGCATTTGCCGCGCTTGGTGACGAAGTTGTAGATGCCGCCACGGCCCTGAGCGTCGCCCGGGTACCAGTTCTGCACGGTCGAGTACTTGATCGTGGCGTCGTCCAGTGCCACCAGTTCCACCACCGCCGCATGAAGCTGGTTCTCGTCGCGCATAGGCGCCGTGCAGCCCTCCAGATAGCTTACATGAGCCCCGGGCTCGGCAATGATCAACGTGCGCTCGAATTGCCCGGTCTGGGCTGCATTGATTCGGAAGTACGTCGAGAGCTCCATCGGGCAACGGACGCCCTGGGGTATGTATGCGAACGAGCCGTCGCTGAACACGGCCGAGTTCAGCGTCGCGAAGTAATTGTCTGAGTACGGCACCACCGAGCCGAGATAGCGCCGCACCAACTCCGGGTGATTCTGCACCGCTTCAGAGAACGAACAGAAGATGATCCCCAACTCGGCCAGCTTCTCCTTGAACGTGGTCGCGACCGAGACGCTGTCGAACACCGCGTCGACCGCGACGCCCGCCAGCCGCTTCTGTTCCTCCAACGGGATTCCCAGCCGCCGATAGGTTTCCAGCAGCTTCGGATCGACGTCCTCGAGCCGCTTGGGGCCGCTCTTCTGCTTCGGGGCCGAGTAGTAGAAGATGGATTGGTAATCGATCGGCGGATAATGCACGTTCTGCCAGGTCGGCTCAGTCATTGTTAGCCAGTGGCGGTAGGCCTTGAGGCGCCATTCCGTAAGCCATTCCGGCTCACGCTTTTTCGCCGAAATGAGGCGAATGACTTCTTCACTCAGTCCGCGCGGAACCGTTTCCGCCTCGATATCGGTGACAAAACCATACTTGTATTCAGACTGCGCCCAGGTCTGGAGCGGATCCGCAATCTTCGTCATTCGAGCGACTCCTTACCGGCCCGGTTGCCGGCGTCCTTGCCACGGACCGCGCCTCTGGCCGCACCGCGCGACCTGAACTCGCAATGTTCGTGGCCGTCCAGGACGCAGCGCTCCAGTGCGAGCGCATCTCCCAACAGCGTGCTGAACGCTGCCCGCTCCATATCGCAAACCTCGCGGTGCGCTGCGGCCACGCCGTAAAACGGGCACGTGTACACGGTCAGGCGTTGCGCGCCGCGCCCCGTCTCGGCCTCCGCCAGTACGCCTTCGCGGCTTAAGTGATCTGCCAGCCGCCGCAGCCGTTCGCCCGGCGGGCCATCGCCGACAAATTGCTGTGCGTTCTGTGCCATGCGGTTACTGACGGCTTGCAGCAACGCGCGCCGCCGGCCCCGCCCTGGCATCTCGGCAATCTGCTCGAGAAGCAATCGCGACAGCTCCTCGGCCTGGCCGCCAAGCATCCGCCGCGCGTCGTCTGACAAGGCGAACACGTCCGCGGGCCGGCCCGGCCCCTGGCG
>JAAYXS010000405.1 GCA_012515775.1 Phycisphaerae bacterium | reverse complement strand
GGTCACGAGCTTCTATGCGCGCGCCTTCAGTCAGCGACAGTACTTCGACACTTTCGAGCAGTTTTTGACGGCCGCCGCGAGCGAGCAGCTCAAAGCCGACGAAGATGATTGGCTGCCCCCCGAAATGCTGGTGCGCGCGCTGCCGCGCATCATCACCGCGGGCGAGTGGTCGCTACGGCGCAGCGGGCGGCAAGCGGTGCTCTGCACGGCCAAGGACGCCACCGTCTTTGAGGGCCGCTTCAAGGTTGAAAGCGGGCGTGTGAAAAGTGTGGAGGTGCTTGTCAAGCCTGCCAAGAAAAAATCGTGAACAATGGTGAACGTGGCAACTTGCGTTCCGCGGCGGTGCGGACGCGTGCGGCCGCAGGCCGAAAAAACATGTGCATTTTTGCTAGGTTTTGGCGTGCCGGAAGGCTATACTTGAGGCGGGAACAGGGACCAAAATGGACCGGCCCCTGCGTTGTGCGACAGGAAGAATTCGTTTGCGCGAACCGTTAAGCTGAACCTAGGGAGACCGCAGCAGTCTCCATCCCGACGGCAGCGCCTTCGAGCGCTAGGTCAGGATCGACGGCGGCCACCCACCTTATTTAAGGGTTCAGCAAACCTCTTCCACCGGCAACGTGGAGGTTGTTCCGTATATGAGTGACGGGTGAGCGCCGCAAGGCGCCGTCGCCCGTCGCTCTTTTTTATAAGCCGCGCGTGCGTTGATCAAACCGGTCTGCGCCGGCTCTGCTCCTCCCTCGCAATGTTTTGTCCAGGCAATCCGGGGCGACACGCCCCGGCTCTGCACTAGTGGCGCGGTTCGTTCAACGCACGCGTTCGGGCTTCTGTCACCGGGCGAGGCCCGGTAAGATGCCGGGCATGGCGGCGTTTTCTACCGTACAAGCGGCTGCGGAGCGGGGGGTGATGACGATCACTCTGAACCGGCCGGATGCGCTTAACGCGATGAATGAGGCGTCGTGCGCAGAATTCGGGGCGGCGTTGCGAATGGCGCAGCGGGATGAGGAGGTGCGCTGCATTGTGCTGACCGGGGCCGGGCGCGGGTTCTGCACCGGGCAGGATCTCAAAGAGCTGCGCGCCATGCGGCAGGGCGGGGAGGAGCTCGATTTTGCCGCTATTCTGCGGCAGCGGTACAACCCGCTGATCGTGCGGCTGCGGACCATGGAGAAGCCGGTGCTGGCGGCGGTGAATGGGCCGGCCGTGGGAGCGGGGTTCAGCCTGGCGTTAGCGGCGGATTTGCGGATCGCGGCGCGCAGCGCTTCGTTCCGGATGGCGTTTGTGAACCTCGGCCTCGTGCCGGATTGTGCGGCGACGCTGACGTTGGTACAGCACGTGGGGTACGCGCGGGCGGCCGAGTTGTGTCTGCTGGGAGAAGACCTGAGCGCGGAGGACGCGCTGCGCTGGGGGCTGGTCAATCGCGTTGTGCCGGATGAGGAGCTGGCGCCGGCGGCGCGTGAGCTGGCGGAGAAGCTGGCCGGGCAGCCGCCGCGAGCGGTGGCGCTGATAAAACGTGCCCTCAATCGGGCGTGGACAGCCACCTTGGATGGGCAGCTCGAGTACGAAGCCCTGCTGCAAGGCACGGCCGCCGCGACGCCTGAATACGCGCAGCGGCTGGAAGCGTTTTTCAAGCGGCGTCCTGCGTCGGCGGGTGAAAAATAGTTCTCATGGAAGTGGGCTGTCAGACAGCATCTCCGGTGCGAGCGATTCGGCAATGCGCCTCGGCTTTGTTGGGTTGGCGGCGCGCAGGGTGATTTATGTGGTCAGCGCTTACGCTTCAGCTTGTTGCGGCGGCGTGTGAAGAGGATTTAGAGGCGGCCGGCGACATCACTTCGCGGTTGACCGCGGGGTCGGATGCGGAAGTGGTGGGACGTGTGGTGGTGCGGCAGGCGGGCGTGGTTTGCGGCCTGGCGCTGGCGCCGGTGATCTGCCGGACTTTTTCCGAGCGGTTGAATTGCACGCTGGAATTTCGCCCGGAATCAACTGCCGCAGGCGAATTCGCCGACGGGGCGCAGGTCGAGGCCGGCACGAGTGTGGCGGTAGTGCGCGGACCGCGCTCGGGCGTACTGACGGTGGAGCGGACGCTGCTCAATTTTCTTACGCGGATGAGCGGCGTGGCGACGCTGACGCGGCGGTTCGTCAGCGCGGCGCGGACGGTCAATCCGAACGTGAAAATCCTCGACACGCGCAAGACGCTGCCGGGCTGGCGGCAACTGGACAAATACGCCGTTCGGGCCGGCGGGGGCGAGAATCACCGTTTCGGCCTGTACGACGCAATTTTGATCAAGGACAACCACCTGGCCGACGTTCCAATCGACCGACTGCAGGAAACGCTGACGCGCTGGCTGGAGCGCGTGCCGCGGGCCGCGATCACCGAATGCAAAAAGGGCGGTGCGGCCGGCAAGGCGGCGCTTACGCCGGACTTTGTGGAAGTTGAAGTTGATAATCTGGAGCAATTCGCCGAGGTGTGCAAAGTAGGGCGGGTCGACGTCGTGTTGCTCGACAATTTTTCGCGTGAGCAGATGCGCGCGGCCGTGAAGCTGCGCGATGAACTGGGTTCTAAAGGCCGGCTCGAATTGGAAGCCAGCGGCGGCGTGCGACTGGAAGACGTGGGCGAGATCGCGGCCACCGGCGTGGATCGCATCTCGGTGGGAGCTTTGACGCATTCGGCGGTCGCTCTGGACATCGCGCTTG
>JAAYXS010000056.1 GCA_012515775.1 Phycisphaerae bacterium | reverse complement strand
GTCACCTCAGCTTGATAGTCGCCAGCGCGAAGGCCGCAAACAAGGCCGCGACCAGCCAGAAGCGCATCACTACCTGGGTTTCGGACCAGCCGCCCAGATGGAAGTGGTGGTGTATGGGGGCGCAGCGAAAGAACCGTCCGCCGCCGGTGAATTTGTAGTAGAAAATCTGGATCAGGACCGACGCGCCCTCGATCACGAAGATGCCGCCGACAATGAAGAGCATCAGCTCCAGGCGCGTGACGATAGCCACGTACCCCATCAGCCCACCCAGCGGCAGCGACCCGGTGTCGCCCATGAAGACTTGCGCCGGGTAGGAGTTGTACCACAGGAAGCCCAGGCAGGCCCCGACCGCGGCCCCGCACATGACCGCCAACTCGCCCGCGCCCGGGATGGGCGGGTATAATAAGTATTTCGCCGTATTCGAGTCGCCGATCACGTACGCCAGGATCATGAAGGCAAACGCCGTCATGACCATGCAGCCGCTCGCCAGACCGTCCATGCCATCAGTGAGATTGACGGCGTTGGACGTGCCGGCCAGGACGATCACCGCCAGAATAACGAAGATCCACGTTGGCAGCGGAATGGGTTGCTTCCAGAACGGGATGTTGAAGAGGTTGTACGCATGTTCGTAGGGCATTTGCGTGTCGGTGAAGCGCGCCACCTCGGCGTTGGTCTGTCCGGCCCGCAGGATGAATATCGCCAGCAGCGCCCCCAGCGCCACCTGGAACATCAGCTTCTCCCACAGCTTCAGACCATCACGCGAGCTTCCGCGCCGCGCTGATACCAGCTTCAAGGCGTCATCGACCCCGCCCACCAGGGCCAGCCAGACCAGGCAAAACAGGCCCATCCGGATATAGAAGCTTTGCAGGTTCCCCAAGAGCAACACGCATACGAGAATGGCGATCACAATGAGAATGCCACCCATCGTGGGCGTGTCGCGCTTGTCCGCCATCATGCGATTGAGCGTGGCGTGGTCGAATTCCGCCCGGTCCCCGATTTTGAAGCGCCGCAACGCGCTGATGACGCGCGGCCCAAGCGCCCACACGATCAGGAACGCTAGCAGAATCGCCATGGTGGCGCGGAAAAGCGGGTCCTCATGGGCATAGCCCTTGCCGCCCGTCAGCCAATGTAGCAGCAGATACAGCATTGATTCACGCCACCGTGGCCGATGCCAAACGCTCGCGCAGTGGGGCGACCAGGCGGTCGAGACCGACCGCTCGCGAGGCCTTCAGCAAAACAACGTCGCCGCGGCGCAACTCGGGCGCGAGCCGCTCCAGGCACGCCTCCACATCCGCGCACCGCAAAATGCGCGGACCGAAAAGCTGTCCATCCTCCTTGAGATTCGGCATCAGCTCGCCGGCCCGGCCGACCAGCAGCACCAGGTCGAATTTGCCGTCTCGCAAATGTTCTCCGACCTGCTGGTGCAGCTCCGCGGCGTGTGCGCCCAATTCGCGCATCTCGCCGAACACCACGATCCGCCGCCCCTTACACGGAAGCGACGACAGTGTGTCCAGCGCCGCCAGTGCGCTGCCGGGGTTGGCGTTGTACGCATCGTTAACCAGCGTTATGCCGCCGAACTCCAGCATCTCGGTACGCATCGGAGGCGACACGAACGACTCCAGCCGGGCCGCAATATCTTTGTGCTCCATACCCAGCCGCCGGGCCAGCGTAATGGCCCCCGCGGCATTGACCGCATTGTGCAGCCCGGCCAGCGGCAACCGGTACTTGAAACGCCCGTTGATCGTCAAATGCAGCCAGGGCGCTTCGTAACGCGCCTCGGTCAGACGCACGTCCGCTTCGGAATTCCAGCCAAACGTGGCGACCGTGACGCCACCGTCAGGCAAATGCCTTCGCACCACCGGCGCGTCCACGTTGACCGCCGCAAAACCGCCCGGCTCAAGCTTGTGCAGGATTGAACACTCTTCGGCCGCCACGCCGTTCAGGTCGCCCAGGCGCTCGAGGTGCTCCTCGGAAATGCAGGTCAGAACGGCCATGTCGGGGTGGATCAGCTCCGCCAACGCGGCCACTTCGCCGGGAGCATTGGTTCCGACCTCCACCACCAGGTACTCGTCGGCCGGCTCGCACGACAATAAGGTCAGCGGAACGCCGATTTCGTTGTTGAAGCTCTTGGGCGAACACTGTCCTTTCCAGCGCTCGGACAGAATGTGGTGAATCATCGCTTTGGTCGTGGTTTTGCCATTGCTACCGACCACCGCGATAACGTTCGCCGACATCAGCCGCCGATGGTGAGCCGCAAAGCGGCCCAGAGCGACCACCGGGTCAGGCACGCAAATGATGGCCCCGGGCGGCACCACGCGCGACGTGATACCCGCAATCTGCTGCCGCACGTCGGTCAGCCGATCGGCGGCGATCACAACCGCCACCGCGCCGCCACGCAGGGCATCAGCTATGAAGTCATGCCCGTCGAAGCGCGGGCCGCGAATGGCGAAGAACAGGTCGCCTTCGGCGCTGCTGCGCGAGTCGGTCGAGACGCGGCGAACGCTCAAGGTTGGCAGTTCGCCGGCCGGCTGCCCGCCAATGGCTTCGACTACCTCACTCAGAATCAAAGTTATCACTTCTTTGCAGTCTCCGTTGCGGCGCGGGCAAGTTGCTCGGCCGCCCTGATGGTCACCTCGACGTCGTCGAAGTGAATGCGGCGATTGCCGATAATCTGGTAATCTTCGTGTCCCTTGCCGGCGATCAGCACGACGTCGCCCGGGCCCGCGGTCTTTAGAGCTAAACGAATAGCGGCCTCGCGGTCCGGTTCGGTCACGATCGCCTGGCTCAACTGCGGCCCAAAGCCGAGCAAGATTTCGGCAATGATGGCCTGCGGGTCTTCCGAGCGCGGGTTGTCGCTGGTGACGATGATGCGGTCGGCCAGTTCACCCGCCGCCTGCGCCATGCGCGGCCGCTTGGTGCGGTCGCGATCCCCGCCGCAGCCGAACACCAGGATGAGCTGCCCCTGCACCAGCGGCTTAAGCACGCTGAGCACGTTGCGCAGCGCATCGTCAGTATGGGCGTAATCGACGAACACGTCCGCCCCGCTGACGCACGGCACGCGCTGCAAACGCCCGGGGATGTTCCGCACGCTGCTCAGTCCGGCTTCGATGGCTTCCAGCGGCAGCCCCACGGCCCGCGCCAGGCCCGCGGCCGTCAAAGCGTTATACACGTTGTGCCGCCCGACGATGGCGTTCTCGAGCACCAGATCCGCTCCGCCGACACACATCCGGTAATACGTCCCGCGAATCGTGGTGCGCGAAATGGAGCCGGTGATGTCGGCCGGGCCTTGCAGCGAGTACCAAATGGTCCGGGCGCGGCACTCGCGTGCCATGATCGCCGAGCCGGCATCGTCGCGATTCAGCACGGCCGCCGCCTTCTCGTCCAAGCCTGCAAATAAGCGCGCCTTGGCCGCGGCGTAGTTCTCTAACGTGCCGTGATAGTCCAAGTGATCGCCGCTCAGGTTGGTGAACCCCGCCGTAGCGAAACGCAGCCCGGCCGCCCGCTGTTGATCCAGCGCGTGACTGGAAACCTCCATGACGGCATAACGCGCCCCGGCGTCCGCGCACTCACGCAAATACGCGGCCAACTCCAGCGCGCCCGGCGTCGTATTCTTGGCGGTGATGCTGCGCCCGCACAGGTCATAACGTACGGTGCCCAGCAAGCCGCACTTGTACCCGGCGGCCTGAATGATGGCCCGGGTCATGATGGCGGTCGTGGTCTTGCCGTTTGTGCCGGTTATGCCGATCAAACGCAAGTCACGCGCCGGGCCGTCGTCCAGGCCGTACCAGCGAACCGCCAGCCGCGCCAGCGCCGCACGCGCATCGGGCACGTTCACGGTTACCGCCCCGTTCAGCGACGGCAGCCCCTCCCCTATCACCACACTCGCGCCGCGTTGCACTGCGTCCGGCACGAAGCGCCGCCCGTCGGTCGCCGTCCCGCTAACGGCCACAAAAACGCTATTGGGCTGCACCAGCCGCGAGTCGTCAAAAAGCCCGGTTACGATCCGGTCGCCGTGCGGCGCGTACGCCCCTTGATCCACAATTCCATTTAGAAGTTCGGCGAGCTTGCGCACTGAAACTCTCTCCGCCACTGACCTCTTACCAACCGCCGGCGTCCTGCACGCCCGAGCCCGCCTTACGCCCCGGCATTATCCCCTTTTCGTCCGCGGAAGTCACTTCGGGCGGCACCTGCATGTACGCCAGCGCGTCCGCCAGGATTTCGCCCACGGCCGGAGCCGATACCGTGCCCCCGTAATACTGCCCGCTGCTGGGCGCGCTGAGCGAGACGACGGCGACCACGCGCGGCTTGTCTCCGGGAGCGCCGCCGACAAAGGAACCGGTGTACTTGCCGCCCATGTAACCGCCGCCGCCCGAATGCGCAATCTGCGCCGTCCCGGTCTTGCCGAAGACCCGATAGTTGGGAATTCGGGCGCGCTTCCCGGTGCCGATCTTCGACATTACCACTTCGACCAGGGCTTCCTCGCGAAAGCGCTCGGCCACTTCGCGCGAGAGCACACGCCGTATGGGAATGGGCCGCGAATTGTCCCACAGCGGCTCACCAGCCGCTCCCACCACGCCACGCACAATCCGCGGGCGAAACAAAATCCCGCCATTGGCGAAGACGCTGAACGCGGTGGCCACTTGAATCGCGGTTACCGAAACCTCTTGACCGATCGGCACCGATTGGCTCGAGTAGCTGGTCCAGCGCGAAAAATCCAACACCATGCCCGTGTGCTCGCCCCGCAGCTCGATGCCCGTCCGGTCCCCAAACCCAAACAGCCGCAAAAACCGGTACAGGCGCGCGTTTTCGCAACGCGTCCCCAGCAGAGCCATGCCGATGTTACTGGAGCGGCTGATCACCTCGTGCAGCGGCAGCGAACCATAGGCATGCGTGTCGTGAATGATTCGGCGGCCGAAGTTGTGCGTCGGCCCGTTGATTGCGAATACCTCGTCCAAACGCGTGATGTTCTCTTCCAGCGCGCAGGACGCGATGAACGGTTTGAAAATGCTGCCCGGCTCATACGCGTCCGCGATCGCGCGATTCCGCAGCCGTTCGTCAGATTCGCCAGGCTTGGCGTCATCGGGCACCGGATCGGACGGATCGAAATCCGGGAAGCTGGCCATTGCCAGAACTTCGCCCGTCTGCGGATCCATCAGCACCGCCGTTCCCCAGGCCGCCTTAAACGTCTCAACCGCGTTCTTCAGGTGCGTCTGAGTCTGCTGCTGGAGATAGGCATCGATCGTAAGGATGACCGTGGCCCCGTCTTGCGGCGGAACGAAACCGTCTACGTGTAAACACAAGGGGCGGCGGCGCGAGTCAACCGTGCGAGTGCGGCGACCCGGCGTGCCAACGAGATATTCGTCCTGTGACAACTCGATTCCCGCCAGCCCGTGCCGAACGCCTTTTTCCGGCGCCCCGACGTAACCCAGCACGTGAGACGCGAGCCGGCCATGCGGGTAGATGCGGGCCGGCTCGTATTGCACGTCCAGCGCATACAGCCGGCGCGCGTTGCGCAGCTCATGAAACGCCGCCACCTCCTCCGGGCTTACGTGACGCTTGAGCCATACGAAGCGGCTCTCGGCGCGGTCACGCAGCAAGGCCTCAACGTCCTCGGCCGCCAAGCCGAGAACCGGAGCGATTGAGTAGGCCGCAAACTTGCGGTCACGCGGATCCTGCAGCAGCGAGGGATCAGCGTACACTGAGGGCCAGAACTCGCTGCCGGCCAGGAGACGCCCCTGGGCGTCCAAAATGTCGCCACGGTGCGCGGGAATGACAACTGAAGCAGTATGCTGCCCCTCCGCCCGCTCCCGCAGCGCGTCCCCTTCTGTGTACTGAATGTAGGCCAGCCGCCCCGCGCCCGCCGCCAGCAACGCCGCGACCGATAGAAACAACCACGCCGCCGAGCGCATCCCTGCTCCGTTCTCCTCCACTACGGCCCCGTGGACCGCCTTCGCTGCGCTGCCGGCGGCGACCCGGTCGGCTGCGGCGCTGCTAACCGAATCTTCTGCACGCGCTCCAGCAAATCCGCCGGGTTCCGCAAGCGTTGCAGTGCGAGCTGTTCCCGGTTGAACTCCTGCCGCAGCACGTCCTCGCGCCCTTGCAGCACCGAGATCTCGTACTGCTGGCGCGTGCTCTCCGAACGCAGAACTATGACCGTCATCATGACCGCCAACGCCCCCACCAGAACTACAATGATCCGCGTTAGCGTCATGGCTTCATTTGGCCCGTGGCCGGCCCAGCCCCGGGCACGCCGCT
>JAAYXS010000404.1 GCA_012515775.1 Phycisphaerae bacterium | reverse complement strand
ACGCGCCCGCACCGCCAGCCGCGCCGTCAAAACCCGCCCCGCGACCCATCCGAGCCGCCAACCCTCTACCCCGCTATACTGCCCTCGGAGTACCCGACAACATGGACGTAACCGGCTTCCTACAGCGACTTACCGCAACCCGCGACTATCGCGGCCAGATCGTCGCGGTGCGCTCCTCCGACCCGCGGCCGGCTGCCTATCGCACGCCGGCCGCCCCCCTGCCGGACCGCCTTTGGAGCCTGCTCAGGCAAGAAGGCATTGAGCAGCTCTACTCGCACCAGGCCGACGCTTACGACGCCGTGCAGGCCGGCGAAAGCGTCGTCGTCGCCAGCGGCACCGCCTCCGGCAAGAGCCTGTGCTACCAGTTGCCAATCCTCGCCGCCCTGCTGAACGATCCCGAGGCCCGCGCCCTCTGCCTCTACCCTGCCAAGGCCCTGGCTTACGACCAGCTCGGCAATCTCGAACGCATGGTCGCCGCAGGCGAAATCGCGGAAGTGGCCAAGCCCGCCTGCTACGACGGCGACACCCCCACGCACAAACGGGCCGGCATCCGCCGCAGCGCCAGCATCCTGCTGTCCAACCCCGACATGATGCACCAGAGCATCCTGCCGTACCACCCGAAGTGGGCCGGCTTCTTCGCCCGGCTGAAATACGTGGTGCTGGACGAGATCCACACTTACCGCGGCATTTTCGGCAGCCACGTTGCCGGCGTCATTCGCCGCCTGCAGCGCATCTGCCGACATTACGGCGGCGCGCCCCAGTTCATCTGCTGCTCCGCCACGCTGGCCAACCCGCGCGAACTGGCCGAGCGCCTGACAAACCGCCCGATGCGCCTGATCGACCAGGACGGCTCGCCGCGCGGCCGGCGCTGGTTCGTGCTGTGGAACCCGCCCTGGCTGGACACTCCGACGCGCATCACGCGCCGCAGCGCCAACATCGAGGCCCAGGACCTGCTACGAGACCTGCTGGAAGAAGGCGCGGGGACCATCGCCTTCGCCAAGGCCCGCGTCGTCGCCGAGCTGCTATACAAGTACGTGGCCGACAGCCTGCGCCGCCGCCGGCCGGAACTGGCCCGCAAGCTGCGCCCCTACCGCGGCGGATATCTGCCGCTCGAACGGCGCGAGATCGAGCGGGCCCTCTTCAGCGGCGAACTGTTGGGTGTGTGCAGCACGAACGCCCTGGAACTCGGCATCGACGTCGGCTCGCTGGATGCCGCGCTCATCGTCGGCTTTCCCGGCACGCTGTGCAGCCTGTGGCAACAGGCGGGCCGGGCCGGCCGCCGCCAGGACGAATCCCTGGCGATCTTCGTCGCGTACGACGACCCGGTCGATCAGTACCTGATGCGCAACGCGGACTTCATCTTCAAACGCCCGCTCGAGCAAGCCATCATCGACCCACAGAACCCCCACATTCTCGCGGCTCAACTGGCGTGCGCGGCCCGCGAGCTGCCCCTCACACCGGCCGATCTGACGACTTTCGGCGGTCTGGCCGAGCCGGTCGCCAACGAACTGGTGCAAGCCGGCCGGCTCAAGGCGGGCCAGGACCGCTACGATTACTCCGTCGCGGGTTTGCCGCATCACGAAACGAACCTGCGAACCATCAGCAACGCGACCTACGCGATCGTGGACATAACCGGCGGGCGCAACGAGGTCATCGGCCAGGTCGATTCAATCTCCGCCGCCGAACTCGTCTACCCCGAAGCGATCTACCTGCACCAGGGCGACAGCTACATCGTTCGGGCCCTGGACCTGTCGGCCCGCCTCGCGCGGGTCGAGCGCATGGACGCCGACTACTACACGCAGCCGGTGCTGGCGGACGAGTGCCGCATCGTCGCCGAGCGTCTGACGGCCGACTGCCTGGGCGGGCGGCGCAGCTTCGGAGACGTGACGGT
>JAAYXS010000403.1 GCA_012515775.1 Phycisphaerae bacterium | reverse complement strand
CGCGCCCCGCTCGCCATAGGCCAGCAATTCGCCGCCGGCCGCGTGAAAGACGCGGATTCCTGGGATGCCGGCGTCGGCGACAAAGATGTGGCCTTTCGGGCCGAGCGCTACCGCCCTGCCGCGCATCTGCGGCACGCGCACCAGCGGCCCATCACCAAGTTGGCGCAGCCGGTGGTCGAACAGGTACAGCGCCGCTCCATCCTCCGCCAGCACGAGCACGCCGGGCTCGCCGTCGCGTAACGGCCAGTCGAACCAAGTGAGCGCGACCGGATTCAAGTGCTCGCCCAGCAAGCCGCGTATGCCAGTTACATTCGCCCAGGCTACGTCATAGCCGCGCGCGTCAATGAGGGTGAGGAACTCGGGCCCGCGCTTCAGGAGGACGAGGCAGTTTTGCGAACCGATCAGGTCCAGAATGCCGCTCGTTGCTGCGGCGGGCTTTGAGGTCAGCAATGATTCGTAGGGCGTATCAGCGAAAATGCGCAGATCGTTCACCTGGCCGGCGTTGCGAGAGGCCGGCGTTTGGGCGTTCAGAAGTGGCGCTGCCGAGAAACATAGCCAAAGGCAAAGTGCTTCCGTCCGCACGGCGAACGCTCCTCTGCACGCCACCCCTGCGCAGAGGATAGTCAAGGGGCGGCCGCCAGGGAACTGCCGGGCGGGCGAGGCTCCGCTGAACGGCGTCTCGGCAGGAGCCTCGTCCACCGCCGCCCCGCTATCCGGGATGTTGGCCCTCGCTGGTGTTTCGGGCCCGGATCGCGGAGCGGCTCGCTGGAGGCACGTCGTCAGTCAACCGTCGCCGCCAAACTACTTGCCAGGCTTGGGCGGTTGGCCGCCGGGCCGGCTCCCGGGCTGAGTCCCTGGGTGGGTTCCTGCGGGACCGCTGGCAGATGCGGCGGTCACCGGCTGCGCCTGCGGGGGAGCTGCAGGGCGGCCAGCGCCTGCTCCATCGTAGGAGCTCCACTGCTGCTCGCGGCCGCCGGCTGCTGCCGGGCTGGTTTCCTGATATCTGCGCCTGGCCAGCTCCTGGTCGATTTTGGACACTCGCTCTTCGGTTAGCGTGCTGCCCTGTATTGGCTGGCGTAATTGCCCCTCGGTTTCGTGCACCTGCCTGATCGGCTCGGGGATGTACGCCCATTCGCCCTGGTGCCACACACCGCGGCCCTGGTTCCAGGGTCCGCGCGCGTCCTCGCCGACCGACATGTTGTAGTAGGTGTGCGTGAAGCGCGGGTCACCCTGCAGCACGCCGGGCGGGAAGTTCGGGTCAATGCTGCTCAACGCGGCGGTGAACATCTGGAAGTGCGCGATTTCGCGGGTCATCAGGAAGCGCAAAGACTCTTGCACCAGCGGGTCATCAGTGAACTGCAGGAGGTATTCATAGACAATCTTGGCCCGCGACTCGGCCGCGATGTTCGACCGCAGATCCACCGTCAGATCGCCGTTCGCGTTCACGTAGGTGCCGCTCCAAGGGGTGCCGACGGCGTCAGTGACCGTCGGCCCGCCGGCCGATTCGAGCAGGAACTGCGGATTGGTGGCGGCCAAGTGGATAAGCTCCTCGCGGGGTCCGTTTCCGCGCATCACCTTGTTGAGTTCGCAGCGCTCCACCGCGTTCTTGAGCTCGCCATTTACACCTGCCAGAAGCATGGTGATGGTCGCGCCGACGATCTCCAAATGGCTGAACTCTTCGGTCGCAATGTCCATAAGGAGGTCGTATTTGTCGGGATAGCTCTTGCGCACGCCGAAAGCCTGCACGAAGTACTGCATGGCGGCTTTCAGCTCCCCGTTCGGTCCGCCGAATTGCTCCAGCAACAGCTTGGCAAAGTGCGGATCCGGTTTCGAAACGCGCGCATTGAATTGCAGCTCTTTCACGTGATGAAACATAAGATTCGGCCCTCGTCACGGCCCCTTACAGCGCGGGTTTCGCTCGCGCAGTGCAGGGCACTCACAACTCCGCAGCCCGCAACGAACGGCGCTGCTTGTGATGCTAGAAGGCCGCCCGGGTCGTTTCCGATATTACGGCGATTTACTCTGGAATGGGTCGGTTGTAAGCATTACCCGGAGTCAAAGCCCGGCATGACAAGAACTGGAGAGTCCGTTAGTAATGGCTTGATCCCCCCATACAGTCTGTAGACAGGCGGTTAAATGAAGGAAGGCAGCGCTGCACATAATTCGGCAGACGCTGCCTACCTTGATTCTTGGCCGAGCATTCCCGGCCTCGCTGCTAGAAGAGGCCCAACACCCTGAGCGCCGCGACGAAGTCGGTGACCTCGAAGGTGTGGATGGCCAGTTGGTGCAGGCCGGCCCAGCAGCCACTCATGAGTACGCCGGGAAGCGTAATCGCTGTCAGCCAAAAGTACTTACGGTTCATGCTCGCTCTCCAATTGGATACAGGACTTCCGATGATGACATCGGCAAACAATACGCCAGCTGATGAAGACCAACCGAACGAGGCGGAATATTAGCTACTCCGCAGACCGCGTCAAGCGGTTCATATCGTCAACTTTTCCAGCTTCCTCAAATGTCCTAAGGGCATTCGACGCAGGAGAACACGTCATTATATGTGACCAGGACACTTGTATCGTCCTCGCCGGCCGCGTTTCATGAAGTTCACAGTACCCTCGCACGGCCCAATGAGCCGGTGACGCGACGCCGTCACCCAGGAGACTTGGCGGACTGTCGTCATCGGACGACAGAGGCGCAACGCCGCCGCGTTGTTAGCCGGTCATGCGGGGCTGGACGCCGCGCGCCGGTTCAGCCCGCTCAGCCGCCGCACCAGGGAACTTTCGGCCATCTTCAACGTCAGATATGCTAAGAAGCGGCGCAAGGCCCGGCTATTTGGGCGAGCCGGCCGGCGGACCGCACAGGAGCAATTTATGCGCATTCTCAGACTCTCTTGGCGCGCTGCGGCGCGGCTGTCGTGGTTGGTGCCGGCAATGTTAGCTGCGGCCGAGCCGGTGCGGGCACAGTCGCCAGCCGACTTGGAGCTGACTCGGATCGCGCTTTTTAACAGCGGGGTCGGCTACTTCGAGGCGACGGCGCAAGTTAACGGCAACGCCACTGCCGAGCTGAAATTCAGAACCGATCAGATAAACGACATTTTAAAGTCGCTCGTGGTTCAAGATTTTGGTGGTGGACAGGTGGGCGTGGTGGGTTATGCCGCCCGTGACCCGATTGAAAAGACGCTGCGCAGTTTTGGCGTGGACTTGACCGGCAAGCCGACGCTAGGCGAATTGTTAAACCAGCTTCGCGGCGAACCGGTGGAGGTGACCGGACTGCGGACGCTCAAAGGCAGCATATTGGGCGTGGAAAAGGAGCAAGTGCTCAGCCCGGACGGCAGGACTGTACAAGTGATCGAGCGCCTCACCGTGTCGACCGAGGCCGGGTTGCAGCAGGTGAAGCTGGCCGAAGTCCAGAGCATACGCCTGCTGAACGAGAAGATCGACAACGAATTGCAGAAGGCGCTCGCCACGCTGGCCACGGCGCACGACGCCGACAAGAAAACGGTCGCCATAAGTTTTGAAGGGGAAGGTCAGCGCCAGGTGCGCGCTGCCTATCTGCTGGAAGCGCCGGTATGGAAGACCAGTTACCGGCTCGAGCTGAGGCAGGACAAGAAGCCGTTCCTGCAGGGCTGGGCGATTGTCGAAAACGCTACCGAGAACGACTGGAACAACGTGCGGCTATCGCTGATTTCGGGACGGCCGATCTCGTTCCGCATGGACTTGTACACTCCGCTATATGTGCCGCGGCCGGTGGAGCAGATGGAGCTGTATGCGTCGTTGCGACCACCGGAGTACGAGGCGCAACGTGCTAATGCAACCGGAAGATGGCAAGAATATGAGACCGCGCCTGCTGAGGACGCGGCAGCGCTTGCACCTGCGCCAGGCGCGCCGACCGTCAGAGCACGCAGGAGCAAGGCGCTGGAGATTTCGGGCGACGGTTATATGGAGTTGCAGCAAGAGGTGCCAATGGCGTTAGAGGGGGCCGGGGTTCAGTCGGTAGCGTCCGCCGCGGAGGCCGGCGAGCTGTTCGAGTATACGATCCAGACGCCGGTGTCTATTCAGCGCCAGCATTCGGCCATGCTGCCGATCGTTAACGAGGCGGTTTCGGCCACGAAGGTCAGCATCTACAACCCGGCCACGCACGCGAAGTATCCGCTGAACGGGCTGGAGCTGACGAACAGCACGAACCTTAACCTCATGCAGGGCCCGGTGACGGTGTATGACGACAACGTTTACGCCGGCGACGCCAAGCTGCCGGACATGAAGCCGGGCGAGAAGCGGCTGATCGCGTACGCGTTGGACCTGGGCACGGAAGTGCTGGTGCGGCAGAAGCCGACGCCGGAGGAATTAGTCAGCCTGCGTATTGCCAAGGGCGTACTGTGGCTGCGGCACAAGTACGTGGACCAGCGTGATTACGTCATCAAGAACAAGCTGGAACGGCCGCGCGAGATCATTCTCGAGCAGGCTTACAGCGAGGACTGGACGCTGGTGCAGCCTAAGGAACCATACGAGCGGGCGCGCGGCGTGCTGCGCTTCCGCACGACCGTACCGGCCGGCGAGACGGTCACGTATCCGTTGCGGCTCGAGCGGTTGGCGGACCAATCGCTGGCGCTGACGGACCTGGGGTTGGACCACATTCGGTTCTACCTGAAGACGAAGGCTGTTTCGCCGGCGCTGCAAACGGCAATGGAACGCGTGGTCGCCCTGCGAACAGAGTTGGACGAGGCGTCGCGCAACCGGGCCAACCTGGAGCGCTCTTTGGCGGAGGCGATCCAAGACGAGACGCGCATTCGCGAGAACCTGAATACGCTACAGAAGGACGCGGATGCTTATCGTCGCCAGCTCGAGCGGTTCGAGAAACTTGAGACGCGCATCGAGCAGCTTCGGACGCATGTGGCCGAGTTGCGCCAGATTGAGGAACAGAGGCGGAAAGAGTTGCAGCAGTATCTGCTGTCGTTGAACGTCGAGTAGCCTCGCCAGTAGCCTCGAAGGTAAAGGTGTGCCCTAGCCGGCTGTGGGGTGCTATGGCCACGCCGCGCGGCCCAGTGCCATGGCCACGCCTCGCGGCCGAGTGCCATGGCCAAGCGCCAAGCGCGGCCATGCCCTCTTGAGCGCCGGACGATAGCTGGAGGGGGCATGCCCGCGCTTACAGCTTGGGCATGGCACCCAACGCCACTGGCGCTTAACGACGACCGCCGCCGCGTCCGCCGCCGCGCATGCCGCTCATGCGCCCGCCGCCGCCACCGCGCGGGGCGCTGCGAACCGCACTGCCGCGCCCGCCGCCGCCGCGTGGGGCACTACGAATCGCGCTGCCGCGTCCGGCCCCGCCGCCGGGACGAGCGCTGCGCATTGCAGCGCCAGAGCGTCCCGGCCCACCGCGCGGGGCGCTGCGGAGGGCGGCGCCAGAACGCCCGGGGCTGCCAACGCGCGGGGAGCTGCGAAGCGCAGCGCCCGAACGTGCGGCTCCGCCGCGCGGCATGCTACGAATCGCGTCTGAACGAGTGCGCGGCACCGCGCCGCCGCGCGGCGCGCTGCGGATCGCCCCACCCGTTCCGCCGCGTGGGGTTGCCGGTCCGAGCCGCGTGCCAAAGTCTCGAGTCCCGGGCATGGCGCCGCGCTGCACAGCGGCGCCGCGGTCGAATTGCCGGCGCTCTATCGTGCGCCCACCGACCAACCCCTGCCGAACTCGCCGGTCTGTTGGGCCGAGTGTTCCTCGCCCGGTCGGACCGAAGCGGTCGCCTGCGAAGCGGCGGTCAAACGCCCCGCGGCGTTCAAAGGTTTCGGTCGTCCCGCGGCGGTCGAAGGTTCCGGTCGTCCCGCGGCGGTCGAAGGTTCCGGTGCGACCGAAGCGGTCACGCGTGAACGTGAAGCGGTCACGTGTGAAGCGGCGATCAAACGTCGGGCCACGATCAAACGTCCGTCCAAACCGGTCGAAGCTGCCGCCACGAAAACCCGTGTAGCCCCGCAAGCCGTCGAACGGGCCTCTGCCGTAGAAGCCGCGGCTGCCATAGAACCGGCCGCCATAGCCATAGTAGCGGTCAAACGCGCCACGCCGGTAAACGCGATCGCCATAGAAGCGCCCGCCGTAGAAGCCGCGATCGCCGTAAAAGCGTCCGTACCGGCCGTACGAGTACGGGTAGCGGTGGAAGTACGGGTACCTGAAGTAAGGATACTTGTAGAACCGGTGACCGTAGCCGAAGTTGAAGGCGAAGTATGGCGCGCCGTAGCCGTAACCGTAGTAAGAGTAAGGCCAGTAATAGGACAGACTCGGGTAGTAACTGTACGCTAGCGGCCAGACTGCGGGGTAGCTGTAGTAGTAAGGAACTAACGGGCTATAGTAAGTCGTGACCGGCGCCGAGTAAGCGTAGTCCGGGGCGTAACCATAGTCGTAGGCCGGGTACTGCTCGTAAGCCGGGTACTGCTCGTAACCCGGGTACTGCTGGTAGGGGTATTGCTCGGCGTAGCCGGGTTGTTGTTCAAGCGGCTCGGCGTACTGAGGCAAGATTCCTTCCTGCATTTGCGGAGCTTCCGCGACCGGCGGCTG
>JAAYXS010000402.1 GCA_012515775.1 Phycisphaerae bacterium | reverse complement strand
TGGTATTCGTCGGCCGGCCAGAATCGGGACGAGTCGGGCGTCAGGACCTCATCAACCAATAGCAACTCGTTCTCTGCCACTCCAAATTCGAACTTCGTGTCGGCGATGATGATCCCGCGCGCCGCGGCGTAGTCTCGGGCTTGGCGATAAATGTCGAGGGCACGCTGGCGGGCGGTTTCCATCAAAGCGCGTCCGGCCCCAGGCGTGGCGCCGCGTTCAAGCATGAAATGCCGCGCGATTTTGCAGGCTTGCTCGAACGAGATCGGCTCGTCGTGGCCGGTCTTTGCTTTCGTGCTGGGCGTGAAAATGGGTTCGGGCAGCTTCTCGGCCACTCGCAGCCCCGGCGGCAAGGGGATCCCGCTGACTGAGCCGCTCTGCTGGTACTCTTGCCAGCCGCCGCCGACCAGATACCCGCGGACAACGCACTCGATCGGCAGAACATCGGCCTTCTTAACGACCATGGCGCGGCCGGCGAGCGTGTCGATGTGCTTTTCGAAGCCCGGCGGGACGCGCTCGGCGCTGACGACGTATTCCAGGTGGTGCGGGCGGCAGGCCGGCAACGTCTCCAGCCAGAAGCGCGTGAGCTGCGACAGCACTACGCCTTTGCCCGGCACGGGCTCGTTCATCACTACGTCGAAGGCCGATATGCGGTCGGTGGCCACGATCATCAGAGCTTGGCCGAGGTCGTATACATCGCGGACCTTACCGCGGTTAATGAGGCCGGGCAGGTCGGTGCGGGTGATGGCGGTAGGGGGGTTGCTCATGGTTCGTTCCGATGTACACACGGTTCCGATCTACGGTTCCGATTGACGGTTCCGATCAACACACGGCTTTGATCCGGTAGCTTGGGTGCCATGCGTGGGTGCCATGCTTGGGTGCCATGCCCAAGCCGCGTAGCGGCGCGGGCATGCCGAGTCTGTTTGCCCGCGTATGCCGGCGCGGACCAACGGCATGCTCGCGCAACGGCGTTCTTCCGAGCAAGGGCATGCCCGCGCTTAGAGCTGGGGCATGGCACCCGAGTGCTTGAGCAGGATATCCGAACCCGTGGAGCTACCACCCGAAGACGATTCACACGCTGGCACGAAGCTCCGCGCCCGCGCAAAATGTCGCCGTGCAGAGCCGACCAGAGAGCCGACGAGAGAGCCGTCAGTATGACCATTAACGGCCGCATGCGGATATCTCACGCGCGCCAGGTGAACGGGAACATTATACGACCATGAGCCGCCGAAGGATATCAAAGCCGGTCGACGAGCCGTTGCGGGTGGCCCTGGTCTGTGATGCGGACGGAGCGCAGCCGGTGCTTGCGGCCTTGCGCGAGGTTCCGCTCAACGTTGTGGCCCAGAGTGGGCGGCAACCGGTTGCCGAACTGCCGCAGGCACAGTGGTACGACGACGCGCGCATCATGCTGGCCCAGTCGGGCGCGGAAGCCCTGCTGTTGGCGACCTCGACGCGCCAGGCGGTCGAATTGGCGGAGTTGGCGGCCGACCATAAGTTGGCTGTCTGGCGCCCACCGCCGCTGGCACGAACCTTCGCCGAGGCCACGGAGTTGGTCACGAAGTGCCGGCAACGTAACCTGGTCTATCGCGTGGCCTCATGGTGGGACGCCATCAAGGACGCGATGCAGGCCGCGCTGACCTTTGGTGACGGCGTCAAGCCGGCGTTCTCGCATGTCCGCGTGTCGGCGGCCGGACCGTCCGTGCAATCCTGGCGCGCCAGCGCGACCGACGCCGCCGGCGGCGTACTGGCCAGCGACGCGTACGACATGCTCGAGGCTTTCCTGGCGGTGCGCGGCTTGCCGCTGCGGGCTTCGGCGATCGTCGCCAACGTGCGGCGGCGGACCGGCGAACTGCCGCGCGAGACGGAAGATGTGGCCACCGCCGTGCTTAGGTACGAGGCCGGCAGGACCGCCGCCATACAGGCCACGTGGGACGTGCCGCCCTATTTCGAGACCAGCGAGCATCACGGGGCGGAGCTGACCGTTGTCCTGGAGAAGCAACGCGTGGCCGTACGCTCCCGGGATGGACAAATCCTGTTCGAGCGCGAGCTCGCACCGGAACGCGTTTGGCGCGATGAGCTGGCGGCGTTTGCGGCCGCAGTTCGCGCTCCTGAGCCGCCGGCTGAGCAGGCCGCGGCGCTCGAGCGGCACATCGCTGTAACCGCACTGCTGCAAGCCGTGTATCTCTCCAATAGGACCGGGCAGCCGGAGGCGCCTTTGAAGTTCTATGAGGCACAGGGATGGCCGGAGCCGTGATGGGGCCAGTGCGCTGGCTGCGGCGCGGGATATCGCTGTTGCTGGGATGGGCGCTGGTCGGCGCAGGTGGGTGCGTTCTGCCGCTAGGCCAGCCGCCGGTGCGCGCCTGGGCCGCCGGCGAGTTGGAAGGCATCGGGCGCGACGCGCCGGTGGTAGCCGAGAATGAGATCTTCTCGGCGGCGCGCCAGGAAATCCGCCTGATCGCAGCCATCAACGAGACGGTGGGCTTTCAGTTGGCGCTGCGCAGCGCGCAGCCAATGACTATCCCCCTGAAGATCGAGATCTCGAACCTAACCGGGCCGCGGGGGAATATCTCCGGCCAAACGCACGCGAAGTTCTATCGAGTGGGCGAGGTGCGCGTTGAGCGCTTCGGCAGTTGGTATCCCGAGCATACCGGGCGGCCGGCGGTCCCGACGGACTTCCCGGACAAGTTGATCCCGTGGGAGGCGCCGGGCGCTGACGTGGTCGCGCTGGACAACACCAGAAATGCACTGGTGTGGGGCGACCTGAGCGTGCCGCCTACTACTGACGCGGGCGAGTACGTGGGGAAACTACTGCTGCGAAACACCACTAATAATGTGGTGCTCGCGACATACAACATGCGTCTGCGCGTTATGCCGGTGGCCTTGCCCAGTGAGCCGGATCTGGCGGTGATATGCCGGGTCGACCCGCGCGACCTGTTGGCCGAGTACCTGGGCTGGCCGCACGAGCCGGCCGAAGTGGTACGCCTGCTGCCGGACAATCCGGATCACGCCGCGGCCATCGGCCTGGTGAATGCCACGATGCGCCTGTTTCACGAGCACGGCATGACCCCGGTGCTATGGGCCTCATTTCCGAAGTACCGGCCTTTGCGTGACCGGCGGGTGGAAGTGGACTGGGCGCCGTACGACGCGCTGGTGAGCGGTTGGCTGAGTGGCGAGGCGTTCGACGATCTGGTCGGGCTGAAGCGCTGGCCGATTCCTGCATCGATTGAATTTCCGAACGCGGAGCGCGAAGGGGGCTTGGCGGATGCGCGCTACGCACGCTTGCTCTCTGCATATCTGGCGGAGTGCGCGCGGCACTTTGCCGAGCGCGGCTGGCTGGACCGGGCGTTCCTGCGATTGATTGCTCCGGAGCCGCTCGATGCGACCAGTGTGGAGCGGGTGGAACGAACGTTGGCCATTGTGCGCCAAAGTGAAGTGAATCTGCCGGTGGTGGCGCACCTGCCGCTGCGCAGTCTGCGGGGGTTGGGATGGCGCGATTCCCCGCTTATAGAGTTGCCCGATGTGGGCATTTGGGCGCCGCCGGGAATGTGGTTCGAGCCGGGTGCGGTCCGCGAGGAGCGGGCACGCGGACGCGAAATCTGGATGCTGCCGGATCGACCGCCATACAGCGGAACGTTGGCGGTCGAGAGTCTCACGTCGGACGCGGAATGTCTGGCGTGGCAGGCATACCGGTACGGAATACAAGGACTGTGGATCGAGCATGCGGCCGAGTGCGGCACAGTTGACGACGGGCGGGGCGGCGGCCGGCTTCCGGCTGCGGACTGCCTGATATATTCCGGGCGGCCGTATGGAGTGACGGATCGGCCGTTGGGTTCGATTCGTCTGAAGCGGCTGCGGCGCGGGTTGCAGGATCACGCGTGCCTGAAATTGCTGGAGCGCCGCGGAAAACCGGGCGCGGGGCGACTGCTGGCGGAGCAACTGGTGCCGTGGGGCGGGACGGATGCATGTGTTGACAATTTGGTCAGTTGCAGACCGGCGGCCTGGCCGCGTGATCCGCGCATGCTGGCAATGGCACGCGAAGTACTGCTGCGGGAACTGGCGGCCGATGTGGCACCGCAAATCGTGGATGCGGATTTGGCGGCGCGGCGCACCGACTGGGCGGTGCTGATGAGCCAACCCGGGCGTCTTCGCGCCGCAGCCACCGGTGTACGGCTGATTCCAGGGGAACAAGGTTTTAACGCCCGCGCATTCTGCAGCGTCTTGAACGTGAGCGAAAGTGAAGTCGCGGGCAGTTGGCAGGTTCTTTCGCCGCCCGTCGGCTGGACGCCGCTGCCGATGTCCCAGATCAGGGTGGGGCCGCATTGCCAGCGAATGGCGGAGATGGACTTCCAGTTGGGCGGGCTGGCGTATAACCCGGACGGCGTCCAACCGCTCCAGTTGCAGTTTGTGGCTGACGGCCTGGGCGCAATAACGGCGCCGGCGCGCCTGGCAGTGGCCGCGTGTCCGCTGGCGCCCAGACCGCCCATCGTCGATGGGGATTTGTCCGACTGGGCTTTGGCCAGCAACAACGCGGCGGGGGATTTTCGGCTGGTGCGCGGGCCCGAAGCCGGGCTGGGGCAATCGGATCGGCCCACACTGGGCACACAGGCGTTCTTTTGCATGGATCGCGAGCGGCTGTATGTCGCGGTGCGTTGCGAGTCAAAAGCCGGTGAGCCACCCATCTGCCGAGCAGAAAATTATGTAACAGTTGACGGCGGAGTACCGTGGGGTCAGGACCTGGTAGAAATATTAATTGATCCGCGCCGCGTGCCGGAAGGAACCAGCGCCGACCTTTACGCACTGCAAGTTAAACCCAATGGTGTGCTGGTCGCTACAAAAGGCTGTCATACCGAGCCGCAGGTGGGACAGTGTGAAACGTGGCTCAGCGGGGCGCAGGTGGCCGTGCAGGTGCGCGACGAAGCGTGGGTGGTAGAGTTGTCGCTGCCGCTGGCGGCGCTGGGGGCGCGGGCGACAGATAACACGCTGTGGGGGTTCAATGTTACGCGTCTGGAAGCACGCCGCGGGGAGTATTCGTCATGGTCAGGTGCACGCGGAAGCTGTTATAGGCCGCAAGCGCTTGGCAATCTCCTGCTGCTGGCGCGCTAAGCGCTACCACTAGCTCAGGCGGAATTCAGATGCTCTTCAGGGGGAGCCTATATGCTTGATTGACGGAGCGGACGTGCCGGTCACACAAGGTGTAATGGCGTCTGAACCCGCTGTAGACGTGTGTCGTCTGTGAGACACCTGCGTCGCGGCACAAACATGAGGGTCTTGAAATGAAGCATTCCAAATGGAATAGCACGAGGGCGATGCTTAACACACTATGCGGTAGCGGCCGAGTGGCCGTGGTGGCGGCGATTCTGGGACTGGCGGCAGCGGCGGCCGCGCAGGAACACGTCGTGATCAACTTCGACCAGGCCGGTTTGGGCGAGGGAGTGCATGCCGGCAACATCTTTCTGGGCAGCGGGGTGCGGATCACCAGTTGCACGGCGCCGGACGCAATCTCCGTCGGCGGAAACATCACCCTGACCGCGATGCAGCCGTGGTTCGAGCTGTGGCGCTACGGCTGGGCTGTTTCGGCCCCCAACTACGCGGTGGCCCTGGATGCCGGCGTGAGGGACATTTTGCTCTCGTTCACCGTGCCGGTCACGTCGGTGGAAATGGACCTGGACTTTTATCCGAACGAGGCTGTGGATACCGACCGACTGGTGGTTCTGCAGTCAGTCGGATCCAACACGTTCAAGGTTCTGAAGTTCGTAACGTTTACGGACGAGAAAGGCGAACCGCCGGCCAAGCATGTGAGCATCGACATGGGGGGTGACTCGTTCTCCCACGTGCTGTTCCAAACGCTGACCGAATTGGAAGGTTTCGATAACTTGGCATTTGACACGACCGGTCCGATTCCAGAGCCGGAGGATGAGGGCCCCCCGGGTCCGAAGCCGCCAGGCAGCGGAGGTTGGTCAGGTGGCGGTGGCGGCAGCGGTAACGGCACTATTCCGCCGCCCAGCATCAACGACAACAGCTCCGGCGCCCCGGGGAGCAACGACAACAAGACTCCCGAATCTCCGAACACCGGTGGCGACGGGTCAGACGTAGACCCGGGCGACACCACTGACGGCGGAGCGAGCGAAGTAAATCTTAACTCCGGCAGTGACGATGTCTTGCAGCCGACCGAGTCGGCCGCCGGCGGAACGTGCGGCGTGCCTGCGGCGATCATCTTGCTTTGCGGGATGTTGCTGCTGCGGCTGCTGAATCAAGGCGGGCCAAGCCGCGGAAAACCGTAGCCCTGAACGGGACCAGATGCGGGGTCGGTGGGCGCCGGCAGGCGACTCGCCGACCCCGCCTCGCTTTGGTGCAAGTAGGGGGGCACGTCGACTCAAGCGTTCTTCTGCATGGGGCAAGAGCACCCGCCTTGCGCTATGAATTGCGTCCGGTGTTGTCGGGCGAAGCGGCCCACCGCAACAGGTCCAAATCGAACTGTGTCCCGCATTCGGGGCAACGCGGCTCTGCACAGGCTTTCAGGTTGTATCCGCATTTCGTGCATATCCAGCTTGGACGGCTTGGAGGCGGCCACCAGTAAACCCAGAGACGCCATGCAACGGCAGACAGCACGAGCCACGGAAGCATAAACTGATTTACGCCCGGCACTGGCCAGACTCGCGCAAGTGACGCAGCGGTCACGCCAGCCAGCGCAGCAGCAGCAAGCATCAGTCCCACAAATGTGGCGAAACGCGTGAACGAGAGGGGAGTTCGGGCAGCCAACTGCACGCGATCTTCATAAGTCTCGTGCGCGGCGCCAGGATTCGTTTCCGGCAATGCGATCCACAGTCGCCGGGGAGCGCGGAACCGGCTGGCACAGCCTACGCACCGCGCCGTGAAAATGCTCCAGGGCTGCACCGTACTCCCGGCTGCCCGGTAGAGGTCGGCTTCGCCGCAAACCGGGCAGATGCCGGGGAGTGGTGGGGGGCCGACGTCGCATGGCGCGGCGGGCTTTCGGAACCATCGGAAGACACCGCGCGCCCCCATTATCGCCAACCAGGCGACAACGGCGCACACGACGAGCAGCAGCAGACCGGGTAGCCAAGAGGCTCGCCCGCCCTCAAATAGCATGCCGACGCCCAGGACGCCGAACAGGGCTGCGAAAAGCAGGACCAGCACTACGCCAATGCAGCCCGCGGCAAGCAGCGACACCCGCCCGCACCGAACCAGGAATCTGCCTGACCAATGCGAGTCTGTCATCGCTGAGCGGGGTCCTCCAAAAAAAAGCGGCAGAGTGGGCCGGTAAGCCGAATTCTGTGCCAGCGCCGGCCGGGGGTACACGGGCGAGCCGTGTACGAACCTGCCTGCGCTGGTGGCGGCCATTCATCTGGGCCCGCCGTTGCCGACGGGCTCAAGCGCCCTACCCGGGGCTGGATAACGAGCCGGGCCGGCTCATCGCCCCCTATTTGGGCTTGCTGCCGGTGGGGTTTGCCGTGCCGCCGCTGTCACCAGCGACGCGGTGCGCTCTTACCGCACCATTTCACCCTTACCCGGAGGGCGTGGGAAGGTGGAAACGTGGGAACGTGTGAAGGTCGCTGTTCAGGCGAGTCACCTCTTACTTTCCCACTTTCCCACATTCCCACCTTGCCACGTCCTCCGTCGGCGGTGTCTTTTCTGTGGCACTTTCCCTGGGCTCACGCCCGGTGGCCGTTAGCCATCACCGTGCCCTGTGCAGTTCGGACTTTCCTCCGGCGCCAAGACATGCACAACGGATTGTGCGTGCCGACGGCTCCGGCGGCCGCCTGGCCCACTCTGCCATACAGATTCTACCGCCAAAGCCCCCGCCGCTAAATGCTGTAATCGCGTTCCGGCGCCACTTCTGCCACAGCCCCGGCGAGTTGTGCATCCGGCCGTGGTGGTGGACCGATCCGCACTAGCAGCACAATTGAAGCAACCAGCGCCAGGACGCAGGCCAGCCCGGTCGCGCATATGCTGAGCAGCATTGGCCCGCCCTCCACCTGAAAGCTGCTTTGGGCGCGGGCGATGTTCAGAAGATTCCATGCCGCATTTACGACCGCCTGACAGAGCACTCCCGGCCAGATGGAACCGGTGCGCCAGGCCATTATTCCCAACCAGATGCCGAGCGGAAGCGCGAAAACCGCTTGAATTACGTTCAGGTGAGCGACCGCAAACAGTAGTGCCGTTACCGCGATGGCGCAGGCGGGAGGCCAGCGCAGCAACAGGCGGCGTTGAATGTGGCCGCGGAAAAAGAGTTCCTCGACCAGGCCGGGCACAATGGAAATGGCCAGCACGAAGACGGTCGCCATCGCGGGGCTGATCGAGCTCCAAATCTCGGTCATGCTGTCGTCGGGGGTGCCAAGCTGGGCCACAAGACCCGCCAGAATGACCCCGAACCAGGCCACCGGCAGCGTCCCCAGCACGAGCAGTGGGTACTCGGAGCGGGAGATGCGGGCGGGCAACATGCCGAGCCAGATGCGGCGCGCCCCACGCTGACGAAGCGTGGCCAGCCACAAGACGAGCGCGAACACGGCTTGCCCGACGAACCGGAAGAGCAGCATACCGCCGGGGCTGGAGACGAAGGCCTCAATTTGTTCCGCACGTCCTCCACGCTCTGGCCGGTGGCCCCGCGAGTAAAGCCCAGGCAGAAGCCGATGCCAACGCCCACCAGGACGTTGCACACGGGGACCAGCAACAGGGCGGCTGCGAATTGCAGCAGGAGGGGTCACACACGCGGCGCGCCCGAACGAGGGGCAGAGACGGGAACGGCGGCCGCGGGCGCCAGCGCGTGTGTCGCAACCGGCCGGGCCTGCGGAACGTCGCTCATGAAATGCTCTCCTTCTCAAGTGGGACGGGCGGTACTGCGGGAGACAGGGCGGGCGCAAGCCGTTTCAGCCGCCATTGATACCAGACCGGTGCCGCAATCAGGCCCGCCGCGAGGCTGATCGCCAGCCCAGGCCGTTCAGCGAGCCGCATGCAATGGTCGGGAAACGTGATAATGAGCACGCCGCCCAAGGCGAGTTCGACTGCCAGCAGCTTCCTGGTTCCGAAGCGCTCACGCAGAAAAATGCTGGCCAGGATTAGAGCGAAGATGATCGAAGTCTGGTTCAGGACGGCCGCGACTGAGGCGTACGTGTACTTAAAACCCGCGATCCAGGCGGGCAGCGACAGGTATGTTCCGAGGAAAGCGGCCGGAATCGCCTGATACCAGACGCGAGCCGGTTTGAAGATTGCCCAATGGGTCGCGGCGCCCGGTAGAAGCGGCGTTACGGCCAGCAACGCGGCGCTGCCGCCGATCAGGCGAACGGTTGTCGCCCAGACCACCGGCACGTGTTTCAGAACGGGCGTGGCTATGACGATACCGAGCGCCATCGAGCTGATGGCCAGTATGCCCAGGCAGATGCCCAACAGAATCTGCCCGCGAGTGTGGCCGGGCGGTGGGGCGTGCCCGGAAGCAATCAAAACCCCCAGCAAAATCAGCCCACCGCCGAGGTAGTGATAGGGGGAAAGGTCCTCGCCCAGCAGCAACCAGGCGAACAGCAGCACGCTTGGGCTATAGCAGCAATCGACGATTGAGACGAGTCCGACGCCGATCAGGTTCAGGGCGTGGAAGAAAAACGTGTCGGCCACGGCGATACCGATGATTCCGCTGGCAACAAGGATTAGATAGTCGTACGGGCTCAGGCGAAGAAACAAGGCTGCATCGCATGCTCCGCCGAACAGGCCGCACCAATAGTCCAGCGCGCTGGTGACGAGCAGCGTGAGTGCCAGGAGCGTGATCCCGACGGCATTTTTGAAAAGGTTGAGCGGGATCGGGGGCACGCGTTCGCCGCTGCGTTTGAACAGCACCAGGGCTCCGGCCCAGGCCAGGGCCGAGAGCAGCGATGCAAATTGACCGACCGGGTGGTTCATGGGCTGCTGATTCCGATCCGGGCCCCCGAGTTCAGGGCGTGCGGGCCAACGGGCCCGCGCGGCGGCGTTGGGGCAGCGCGGTAGCATAAGGGCGGGGGCGCCTGGTGGGAACGCCCGCGGGAAGCGCTAACGCGAGGCGGTTTGCCAACCGCTGGCGAACGACTATCGTTACTGCCGCCGGTTTGCGGCCGACCTGTTCGGGTGCGGCGTGCGGCCGGCGATGTGAGGTATTTATGCCCGGAATTTTGTGCGAGCACTGTACGGCGGCGTGCTGCCGCTACGTGGCGCTGCCGATCGAGACGCCGACGGAGCGGTCGGATTTCGACGACATCCGCTGGTACCTGCTGCATGAGAACATTTCGGTCTTCGTCGAAGACGGCGACTGGTACATCAGCATGCAAACGAGCTGCCGGCAGATCGCGGCGGACGGGCGCTGCATGATTTACGCCCGGCGGCCGCGCATCTGCCGCAAGTACACGACCGAGAACTGCGATTATCACTCGGGCGATTACGGCTGGAAGGCGCACTTCACCTGTCC
>JAAYXS010000401.1 GCA_012515775.1 Phycisphaerae bacterium | reverse complement strand
GAGCCTTCCGCAGCGTGAGCATACGAACATGCCCTCTGGCGGAGTCCAGGCAATTGTAGGCGAGCACGATTTGCGGCGTCGGCGTAGTTGTGATATGCTCATGGTGTACCCAAGCTTTCGTAGGCGACGCGCCCGGCTCAGCACGCCGGGCGTTCGCATTTAGCGGCTTGCCCCCGTCGCTTCCCACGCTTGCCGCTCGGGACAACCGGCTTCTATCCACGCCAGCAGTTCGGCCCGGCGCCAGCGCGGGCAGCGCTTGCCCAGTGTGCGAATCGCCCGCGGAGTGCGACCCGCGCTGAACATCGACCACCATTTGCTTCGGCTTACGCCACAGATTTGCGCCGCAATACCGGCGTCCACGAGCGCGGCTTCAACACTAACGTTCTTCTGAATCTTTGTTGTCATATCCCCAAACGTAGCCGCGCTTTCGTCGGGAGACTATGACATAACTGTTGCACAACTGTGCGCACAGTTGCGCACAGTTTTACGTCAGTAGGGCAGCCCCTTTGGAAGTGATTCGGTATCCACCGCCTGGACCCTCACGCGACCGGATCAGCCCCAGCTTTACGAGATTCGCCAGGGGGCGGGCCACGTTACCACGCTTCACCGAACCGATGGCGCGCTTGGCAATTTCGTCGCTCCGGGGCCAGGCGTCAACGTCCTTTGCCTGGAGTTCTGACACTGCCCGCAAGCAATCGCGCTCCGTTCGCCCGAGTTCCGGCGGAAGCTCGCGCGGTGGCTTCGGGCGTTCCGGTAGGTTCGCGAGAATGCTTTCTGCCGTCTGCCCCAATTGCGCCACCAGCCCGCGCACGTATTCGTCGTGTTCGCGCTTCGCCCGCGGCGTGCTCAGGTCTGGCAATTCTCCAAACCTGCGCTGCAATTCGGCGCGCTCGCGCTTTGTGCCAGCGGATTCCGCCAGCCCGCGGCCTACGGCGTGCCAGACTATCTTCTGAAACTCGGCCACAAGGCGGGCAGCCGACGGCGCCAGGCCCAAGTTCGGCAAGAACAAGGCGCACTCCACAATTTCGTCGCGCCTGATCGGTGGGGGCAAGTCGCTTGAACCACGCACGTAGTTGTGCGCCTCGTCGCGCACGTGTTCCAGCAGCCCGCGCAACCTCGAAATGCCCCGTTCCCCCTCCGGAAGTTCAAGCGCGTTAGTGTTCATGCATCGTCCTCAAGCGGGCCGCCACCCGGTCGCCGTGCGGACGATGCGAAGCACGGCGCGCCGGGCAGCGCTTGGCGGTTAGCTACACCGCAACCCGCAGTTCAAATACTGTGCGCACTCACTTCCCGTACACCTGATCCACAATCGCCGTCCAGCAATTCAGGCAATCCATGTCGGCCTCACAGGTGGGAATGACCGCCGTTAGGGCAGCCGCACGGCTCATTCCTTCTTCACGGTAGGCGTCCACCACCGATAGCGTTGTTTCCAGTTCGGCGTCAGATACTCCAACGCAGAGGGACCGCAGATGATCGTTAGCGTTCATGCGACCAGGCACGAGTTCAGCCGGGCAACCGCCCATCAGCACCAGAACCGCCGCGCTACACAAGAGCAGCTTCTTCATGAGACTCCTCCGTAAAATGTGTCTTCGATTCCAATTCTCCTCACGGACAGGTCCCGTAATTGTGACAAGTCCTGACCAGCACTGCAATGGCACGACGCCTCACGCG
>JAAYXS010000400.1 GCA_012515775.1 Phycisphaerae bacterium | reverse complement strand
GGGGGGATGGTGGTGTGAAACGGGGAGCTGCGCGCCAGGCGTGCGACGTCGGCCACGGGGGGCCGACGCTACGGGTCGGCTGCCCTCGCTGGCGCTTCGGGCTCGGATCAGGTCCCGCCGACTCGGGTCGGACTCGCATCGTGGGATGCCAGAGTTGGATGGACGGCTGCGCGGATGCGAGGTTCTGGGCGGTATTCCGGGGCGGCACGCCCCCGGCTCTGCCCGCACAAAGGCGAATTGGGACGCGTTGGCATCATTCCGGGGCGGCACGCCCCGGCTCTGCTCAACTACACCGCTGCGCATGCCCACTCTTGAGCCTTACGCCCAATCGCGGTACGTTATTCGGATGCGGGTGTGTCGAAATCGCGCCCGTATGGTCAACGACGGCGGCCTCTGGCAGGCGTCGGCCGCTGTCCCCCGTAGGGGTTCTTGCTGGACGCTCCCCGACCGGATACGTGAGTACGCTCCATGAATTCCGCCAAACGGAAACTTATCATCCTGGGCGCCGCTGGGCGCGATTTCCACGACTTCAACACCTACTGGCGCGACAACCCAGACGTCGAGGTCGTCGCCTTCACCGCTACGCAGATTCCCGACATCCACGGCCGGACCTATCCAGCCATCCTGGCCGGTCCCAAGTACCCCAAGGGCATCCCGATCTACGCCGAAGAGGAGCTGCCGGAGCTGATCCGCCGCCACGGCGTCGACCTGTGCACCATCGCCTACTCGGACCTTCCGCACGAAGTGGTTATGCACAAGGCCGCCCTGGTTAACGCCGCCGGCGCCGACTTCATCATCCTGGGCCACAAGCACACCATGCTGAAGTCGCGTCTGCCCGTGATCGCGGTTTGCGCGGTCCGCACCGGCGCGGGAAAAAGCCAGACCTCACGCGCCGTGGTCCGCGTGCTGAAGAAGCTGGGCAAGAAAGTGGCCGCGGTCCGGCATCCCATGCCCTACGGCGACCTGAGCAAGCAGATTTGCCAGCGCTACGCCACGTACGAGGACCTCGATCGCTACGAGTGCACCATCGAGGAACGCGAGGAATACGAGCCGCACATCGACGCGGGCAACATCATTTACGCCGGCGTCGATTATGCCCGCATCCTGGCCGAGGCCGAGAAAGAGGCCGAAGTCATTCTCTGGGACGGCGGCAACAACGACATGTCGTTCTACAAGCCCGATTTGTACATCACCGTGCTGGATCCGCACCGGCCCGGTCACGAGCGCCGCTATTACCCGGGCGAGACGAACCTCTACATGGCCGACGTGATCGTGCTGAACAAGATGAACACCGCACGGCCCGAAGATATCGACACCGTGCTGAAGAGCATCCAGGAAGTGAACCCGCGCGCCACGGTCGTGCGGGCCAACTCGCCCGTGACGGTCGATGATCCGGCGGCCATTCGCGGCAAGCGCGTCCTGGTCGTGGAGGACGGCCCGACCCTCACGCACGGCGAGATGAAGTACGGCGCGGCGCACGTCGCGGCGCGACAGAACGGCGCGGCGGCCATCGTCGACCCGCGCCCGCACGCGGTCGGCTCAATCAAGGGCACGTTCGAGAAATATCGGCACCTGACGGACATTCTGCCGGCCATGGGCTACGGGCACAAGCAGATCCAGGAGTTGGAGCAGACGATCAATGCGGTCGATTGCGACGTCGTCCTGATCGGCACGCCGATCGACTTGCGGCGCGTGCTGAAAATCAACAAGCCGACGGTGCGCGTCAGCTACGAGCTGGAGGAAATCGAGCCCGGGCAGCTTGAAGCTGCGATTCGGAAGGTGATTCGGTAGTCAGCAGCGCGTCCATCGCGCGGGCTGCCGAAAAACTCCAGATAGCGTTGCGTGGGAGGGCGAAGCCGGTGCGGATCAGCCGGGCTTCGTCCTCCCGCCGCTTTTATGGACGTCAGTACTGGGGGTACTTCAGCCCCGAATCAACCAGCCTACGGCCGGTAACCCTGCTTGCGCAGTTCGCCGATTATGTCGGGCGGAGTGAAATCGGGCCCTTTGAGGATCTTGCCGCCGGCGTCTTTACCGCCGTTCTTGGACATGTTGGAACGATGCACCTCGGCAAAGACCGGCTCGAGATCAACTCCCAGCTCAAGCGCCGCGCCGTACACTACCACCAGTAGATCCGCGAGCGCGTCCACCATTTCCGGCAAATCTTCCTTGTCTGCCGCCTCAATGAACTCGGCCGCCTCAGTGAAGATCAGCCGGGCGCGCCGCAGGCGGTCCTTGGGGCTGATCAGCGTGGGCGTGCTTCGCACCGGGGCGCTGTACTTCTCGTGAAACTCCCGCACCATCCGTTGTTCCGGACTCATTAGCCTTCCTCACTCGCCCCCCCCGCGCCTCGCTCAATCCCCGTCGTGCTCAGTTCGCTCACCGTCATCCCCGCCTCCCTCCTTCCGGCGGCGCAGCCAGCGGGCGAAACGGCTCGGACGATGCGGCAGATATTCGCTCCACTCGCTGCGCAAGATGGGTACCAGGCAGGCGTAAGTTTCGTCTTCGGCGATCGGCGGTTTGACCGCATCCCAGTCGAACGGAGTCCCGGGCGCAGTGGCGGCGTGCTCAGCCTCCAACTCCCGCCGATAACGCTGGCGCTGCTTCTCCACCCGCTGCATGGCCAACGCCATCGGTCGACGCTTGAGAATCAACCACGCGGCGAACCTTTGTTGCTCCGGCCCAGGTATCTCGGGTTGCGCCGGACGGACGCCGGTAATCTGCTCCCACGCGTCCGCGACGTACGAGATCACATCGTCCTGGAACCGTACCAGGCGATCGAAATCCGCGTTGACGAACTCTTCAGTAAACGGCAGCCAGCGCCGCGCCAGACGCACCATCCGCAAAACCTGCCCGTGCGTCGCGCCGGCGGGCAAATTCACCCCCAGCCGATAAGCCTCGCAAATCAACTCATCACTGGGCGGCGCGTCCGGATTCCGCTCCTTCGGCGTGCGCAGCCGGCGCAGGCAGGTACGGCAAAGCTGCTGCCCGCTTTCAATACGCGTCACTACCCGCGGCTGCTTGCCGCACGAATCGCAGCGACCACGGTTTCGACGAAATGTTCTTACCATCCCTACCCATATCCTTGGGGAGCCTTGGAGCGAGGTCAAGGTGGGAGTATCACCACGGCTGGCGCGATACTTCCAGCCGGCATTTCGGCAGGCTCTCCAGGAAACGCCGGCCATAGGGCTTGGATACGACGCGCGGGTCGAGAATCACCACGATGCCCCGGTCCGTCCTGCTGCGGATGAGCCGGCCGAAGCCTTGGCGAAATTTCAGAATGGCTTCGGGTATCTGATAATCGTTGAAGGGCTGCCCGCCACGGCGGCGGATCAGGTCGATGCGCGCCTCCGTCATGGGCCGGTCGGGAACCGCGAAGGGCAACTTCACAATCGTGACGTTCGAGAGCGCCTCGCCCACTACGTCCACCCCCTGCCAGAAACTATCGGTACCGAAAACCACGGCCCGCGGCCGCGCCCGGAATTGTTCCAGCATTTGTGTCCGCGGCAGCGATTCGCCCTGCACCAGGATGGTAAAGCCGTCGGCCTGCAGATCGGCCCGCACGCTCTCGGCCACCTGATTCAGCATCTGATAACTGGTGAACAGCACGAACGCACGTCCCTCCGTCATGCGCAGATAGTGAACCACGGCACGCGCCGCCGCCTCCGTGAAAGTCGCGCTGTCGGACGGATCCGGCATGCCAGCCTCGACGTGAATCGTCACCTGCCGCTCGAAGTCGAACGGTGAACCGAGCTGAAGCGTGTCGGCCGGCGGCGAACCCAGGCGGCTTAGCAGGTAATCGAAGCTCCCCTGGCCGTCGCTGCCTGCCGCGGGCGGCGTCGCCAGGGTAGCGCTGGTCAGAACCACGCTCTGCACGCGATCGAAGACCATTTCACGCAAGAACGGCCCCGGGTCGAGCGGCGCCGCGCACAGTGATGTCCGCGGCGAACGCCCCATCTGGTGCTCGAGCCAGTACACATGCCCGTCGTGGGTCTGTTCGAGCAGTGCAGCCACGGATTCGGCCGTCGACGCCGCCCGGTCAAGGGACATGCCCAACTCGTACTGATCTTCTTCGCGCGGCAACGCTTTCTTGAGCGGCTTGAGCGTCTCGATCAGCTCGTTCAGCGCCGGCGTCAGCGCGTTCTTGACTCGCGGCGGTTCCAGCAGGCGGCC
>JAAYXS010000399.1 GCA_012515775.1 Phycisphaerae bacterium | reverse complement strand
CCACCGCGTTCTCCTCGTCCATCCACTCAGAAACGAAATCGGCCGCCTCTGACAGCCGCCCGTTCTCTTCACCGGTCCGCAGCGCGGAAACGATCACCGCATCCGCCAATCCGGCGGCCTCGATCGCTTGCCCCATCCGCCCGCCGGAAGCCACCGTTTCTTCGACATCCGTCAGCAGACGCAGATACGTGGAACTGGTAATCGCCTCGCGCGATTGCCGGATTGTCTCCAGCAGGGGTACGTGGCTGCGGAGCATGGCGGCCCAGATGCGGACCACACGCGCGAAAAGCAGCCGCCCCGCCAATGAGCCGACTAACGGCAGCCGCAGCACCAACTCGCTCAACCAGGTGCGCGACTGCGGCAACCTCAGGAAGACCACTGCTGCGGCTATGACCAGCACCAGCACACCCAGCAGGTAGGGCCAGCCGTGCAAGAGGCACTGCGAAGCCGCGAACAGAAACTGCGTGGTCGGCGGCAGCGGGGAGCGCAACGTCATGAACAAGACGCGAAAGCGCGGAATGACGAAAAACAATAGAACGGCCAGCACGGTGACCAGCATCACACTTAACACGGCCGGATAGATCAGAGCGCCCAGAATCAGCTTGCGCGTCTGCCCTTGTTGCTGGGCCAGTGCGCACAGGCGCGCAAAAGTCTGCGGCAAGCTGGCCGTCGCTTCGCCCGCGGCGATCATGCTGCGGAACACGGGATTGAACAGGTCCTCTTCCTGCTGCAGCGCGCCGGACAGGCTGTCTCCCTCTTCGACCCGCTCGCGAACGCGCTTCAGGACAGCGCGCATCATGGGGCGCGCGGTCTGCTCCTCCACCGCCGCCAGCGCCGGAACCAGAGGCGTGCCGGACTCCAGCAGCATTTTCATCTGCCGCGTGAACAGGATCAGGTCGCGGACCGGGATGCGCTTGCGCGCCGTGCGCCCTGCAGCGGCGGCCGGCTCAACCCCCGACTGCTCATCCACGCGCAGAATGAGCAGACCCTTCTGCCGGAGGTTCTCCACCGCCTGGTGGCGGTCGCCGGCCTCCACCCGCTCCAGCACCGTAGTGCCGTCTGGACGCATTGCTTCGCAGGCATACTGCATAAATCAATCCGCTGTGGGGCCGTCCCGCTGTGCCGCCGGCGTCTCGCCGGTTAACACATGCGTTGGGCCCGTGCCACCGGTGTCTCCTCAAACAGTCGCCATCTCCGCGCGCGTCCGCGCCTCGGTCTCGGCGTGCGTCACGCGCAACACTTCCTCCAACGTCGATCTGCCCTGCTCGACCAGCAGCAGCCCCTCCTCACGCAACGGCCGCCAACCATGCTGGCGCACCACCACCTTGATCTGTTCCTCGTCCTCCGCGCTATGGATGCAGCTTCGCACGGGCTCGGTGACCTCCAGGATTTCGTAGATGCCGGCCCGCCCGCGGAAGCCCGAATCGTGGCATTGCTTGCAGCCTTCCCCCTTGGAGAAAACGCGCTGCGTCTGCCCCAGCCAACCGGCGTCGGCCAGCGCCGCCTCGGACGGAAAATACGAGGTGCGGCAGTGCGGGCAGATCGTCCGCGCCAAGCGCTGCGCCACCACGCCATTGAACGCCGACGCCAGCAGGTAACGTTCTATCCCCATATCCGCCAAACGCACGAAAGCCCCGGGGGCACTGTTCGTGTGCAACGTCGAAAGCACCAGGTGCCCCGTGAGCGCCGCCTGAATCGAAACCCGGGCCGTCTCGCTGTCGCGGATCTCGCCCACCATGATCACGTCCGGGTCCTGCCGCAAAATCGAACGCAGTGCTCGCGCGAACGTCAGGCCGATGGCCTCGTTCACCTGAATCTGGCTGATGCCGTCGAGCTGGTATTCGACCGGATCCTCAATCGTCACGATGTTGCGCTCCGGCGAGCACAGCAAATCCAGCACCGAGTACAGCGTCGTGGTCTTGCCGCTGCCGGTCGGCCCCGTCACCAGTACAATCCCGTGCGGCTTGGAGAAGATGCGCCGGAAAGCCGCCATTTGATGGGGATTCACGCCCAACTTTTCGAGCGAAACGTTCAAGTGCGCTTTGTCCAGAATACGCAATACGATCTTCTCGCCCAGCAAGGTGGGCATGGAAGAAACACGCAAGTCAATCTCACGCCCTTCGGCCACCACGTGCACCCGCCCTTCCTGCGGCAGGCGGCGCTCGGCAATATCCATCTTGCCGATGACCTTGATGCGCGACACGATCGCCGCGTGCATGGTGTTGGGGGCCGTCATCAGCTCGCGCAGATTGCCGTCAATGCGATAACGAATACAGGTGTTGCGCTTGGTCGGCTCCACGTGAATGTCGCTGGCGCCGTCGCGGATGGCGGTCATAATCGCCAGGTTCACCAGATTGATGATCGGGCTGCCCGCGACCATCTTGCCGATTTCTTGCGGCGTATCCTCGTCGACCGTTTCGCGCTCGACCACCTTGACCTCGGATTCGGTCAGGTTGACGAGGAAAGAATCAATATCCACCTCCTCCCCCAGGTACTTCTCCTGAAATTCCGCAATGTTGCTCTCCAGAGCCAACACCGGGTTGATCTGGCACCCAGTCACTGCACTCAGCAAGTCCACCGAGGGCAGTGATTGCGGCTCAGCCATCGCCACGGTGAGCGTGTTGCCCACCTTGAAGAGCGGCAGCACCCGCAGCCGCGCCGCCTGCTCGCGGTCCACCAGCCGCGCTACCGCCGGATCGATCAGCCCGTGCCGCAAATGGCAGCACTTGACCTTCAGTTGTTTGGCCAGCGCGCTGAGCATGGCCTTGGGCGACAGAATGCCCATGTCGATCAAGACTTCGCCCAGGCGCTTATTGTCCTTGTTCTGGGCCTCCAGGGCGCGCAGTAGATCAGCCTCGCTGACCAGACCCTGCTCCACCAGGAGCTGACCAAGTTTGTTCGTGCGCATTAGGCCCATTTTTGCTCACACTCGGCTTGTGGCGGCCGCGTCCTGCCGCCGGCCGTGATCTTGACCCTCGTCCGTCCTCACCGCTGGCAGCTCCGGATCGCGTTTTCGACCGTGTCAAAAACGTCCAGCCGGGGCAACACGTCCGTCAATTCGAGCGCTTCCAGACAGGTTTCGCTCAAGGCCGCCATCTTCGGGCGTTGGTGCGGCGAAAGATGCGCCCCGCACAATTCGAGCAACAGCTCGATCCCGTTACTGTCCAGATACGGCACGTCGCTCATGTCGAGTATGGTGCGGCGCAAGTCGCCATTGCCGGTCTGCAACGCGCGGCGCACGTCCTCCAACTCGTCCGTGATCAACGGTCCGTGCAGGCCCACCACCGTGACGTTGCCTTGCTGCTGCGTCTGCACTTTCACGTCGAGCTCACCTCTGTCTTTGCTTGCGGCTCGAGTGCGCTTTCGCCTGCCGCAGCGCCGCCGCGCCCGCCGGCCTCCAATAAATCCGTCGCGATCGGCACGTTGGCGCGACGGGCCCGCTCCGCCGCCGCAAAAGCCGTCACCAATAGCTTCTCCAGCGGCGGCTGCCCGTGTCCGCT
>JAAYXS010000398.1 GCA_012515775.1 Phycisphaerae bacterium | reverse complement strand
GGGGACCGAACGGATTCTGCCGTGGGTCGTCGCGACGCACGCCAAGGACGGCGCGCTGCGCCTGACCGACGCCGGGTTGGAGTCGTTCACCACTGAGATTGGCAACGGAGTTGTTGATTTCCCGCGAGTTTTGTCGCGACTGGCAACGCTCAACCGGCCGATCCACCTGTCGATCGAGGATCACGGCGGCTCCTTCGCCCTGCCCATCTATGACCCAACCTTCCTGTCGCGCTTCCCCGACCTGACCGCGACCGAGTTGGCGCGACTGGTACAACTGGCCCATCGCACCGCCCCCACCACTACCCCGCTGGAGCGTGCCGAGTGGCCCAAGCAATGTGCATCACGCGTGTCGCGGGACATCGCAAACTTGAAGGCCATCGTGGAGCGTTGGAGTTCGTCAGCCGGGCGAACTGTGTAGAGGGTCGTCAGAAGTGGCAGCATCAAAGCATGAACGATTCCGGCTTGTCGACCCTGCGGCGCTGGCGGCCTGCGCCGCGCGGCTTGGCGTCAGCATCCCCTACTCCGAGGATGTTCGCGTCCTCCTTTCGCCGCTCGAACTCGCGGGCCGGCGCTTGCCCAACCGTTTCGCCGTTCAACCAATGGAGGGCTGCGACGCAGAGCCCAACGGCGCGCCGGGGCCGCTGACGCTGCGCCGCTATCAGCGTTACGCGGCGGGCAGTAGCGGGCTGATCTGGTTCGAAGCTACGGCCGTAACGCAGGAAGGCCGCGCGAATCCGCGCCAACTTTTGATCACCGCGGATAACGTCGACGCCTTTCGAACGCTGGTGAACGAAACGAAGGCGGCCGCCCGGGACTGTTGGGCAGCTGCACACGACCCGCTGCTCATCCTCCAACTGACACATTCCGGGCGTTACTCCCGGCCCGACGGCTCGCCGCGCCCCGTCATCGCACAGCACAACCCTGTCCTCGATCAGCGGCTAGGAATCGAGCCGGATTATCCGCTGGTCACCGACACCGAACTCGACCGCCTTCAGGACGCATTTGTCAGCGCGGCCGAATTGGCGGCCGCTGCGGGCTTCGATGGCGTCGATATCAAAGCATGCCACGGTTACCTGGTTTCAGAACTGCTGGGGGCGTTCACGCGACCAGACAGCCGCTACGGCGGACCGTTCGAGAACCGGGCCCGCTTTTTGCTGGAGGTCGCGCAACGCATTAGGGCGCAAGTACCCGCAGTTTTCGTCACCAGCCGGTTCAACGCACACGACGGCCTGCCATATCCGCAGGGATTTGGCAACGACGAAGAGGCGCTGACCGAAGCGTGTGACCTGGCGCGGCGTCTGCGCGCTTTGGATTGTCCGGTGCTGAACGTCTCGCTGGGAAATCCGTACTACAACCCGCACGTCGGCCGGCCGTATGATTCGCCCGTCGCCGGGGCGGCGGTTCCAGACGAGCATCCGCTGGTCGGCGTAGCGCGCCTGGTGCGGGCCGCTGCGACCGTTCAACGCGCGGTGCCCGACGTTCCCGTGATCGGCGCCGGATATAGCTGGCTGCGGCATCTGTTTCCACACGTGGCCGCCGCGGTCGTCTCCACCGGCGACGCCGCGCTGGTTGGCTTGGGTCGCATGGCGCTGGCGTATCCCGATTTCGTGAGGGACTTGGCGCAAAACGGCGCCCTTGATCCCAAAAAGACTTGCACAGCTTGCTCAGGCTGCAGTCAGATCATGCGCGACGGCGGGCGCGCCGGCTGTCGCGTGCGCGATCCTGAGATTTACGCGAAGGAGTACCGCGAGGGCCG
>JAAYXS010000397.1 GCA_012515775.1 Phycisphaerae bacterium | reverse complement strand
TGGGGCGGCGCCGGGCTGATCAGCCTCACGGTGCTGAAACAGGCTCCCGTTTGGACGGCCATCGTTATCGCGGCGGCCGCCGCCATTTTCCTTACTCGACACCTGGCGGCGGGCGTAGCCTGGCTGCTTCCTGCGCTCGAAACCTATCACACGCCAAAGCAACACCTGCTGGGCCTGCGTGGCGAGGTGCTGTACGAGGTGACTGAGAACTCCGGCATCGTGCGGGTGGTCGACGAACGGCACGACCAGCGCGACGTGCACGCCCGGGTTGCTCCGGGCGCGAAGAAGATTCCCGCGCGAACTTCGGTAGTACTTGCCCGATATGACACCGCGACGAAGACGTTTCTCGTGGAAACGTAATAGCGCGGCTGCTGAAGAAAGCTGATGCAGAAGGGAAATGGCATGAAGAACGGCGCTTCCGTCGGACGAGTCCTGTTTCTGTTGCTGATCGTTGGCTTAGGTTTGATCATTGGGCCGTTCTTTGGGGAGATTTCGTCCAAGTCTCACGCGGTGATGGCGGCATTCGGTGTCGCAGCGTTGTTGCTTGCGGCCATCATTGCGTTCGTCAAGCTCTACCGGCGGACGTCGGCGGACGAGGCGTTCGTGCGCACGGGGCGCGGCGGGCGTAAGTGCGTGATCGACGCGGGCGCGATCGTGTTCCCTCTGATTCACGAGGTCATTCCGGTCTCGCTCAAGACGTTCAAGCTGGAAGTCGACCGCACCGGGCCGGAGGCGCTGATTACGGCCGACTTCCTGCGAGCCGACGTCAAGGCCGTGTTCTATGTCCGGGTGAAGAAGGAGCCGGAAGACATCATCCAGGCCGCGACTTCGCTGGGCATGAACTCGACGAACCCGCAGGCCGTTCGCGAGTTGATTTTCGAGAAGCTGGTTTCGGCGCTGCGGACGGTCGCGGCCACGCAGGAGCTGTATTCGCTCAATGCCAAGCGGGCGGAGTTCGCCGAAGCCGTGCAGCGGATTGTCGAGCAGGATTTGAAGTCGAACGGCTTGTACCTGGAGTCGGTCACGATCTCCAGTCTGGACCAGGCGCCGCTGGCCGCCATGCGGGCGGAGGAGAACGTCTTCGACGCCCAGGGCACGCGCACTATCGCGGAGCAGGTCCAGGCGCAGCGCGTCGCGCGTAACCAGATCGAGCGTGAGGCCGACCAGCGCGTCAAGGAGCAGAACGTCAAGACGGCGCAGTACGTCGCGCAGCAGGAGGTCATTGAAGCTCGCGCCCGGGCCGAGGCCGAAGCCGCCAAGAGCATCGCCACGGCGGAAACGCAGCAGAAGGCGGCCACGGTCGCCGCGCAGCAGAGTAAGTTGGCCGGCATCGCCCGTGTGGAGAGCGATCGCGAGGTCAAGCTCGCCACCGTCGAACAGGCCAAGGCCGTCGAAGTTGCCAACCAGATGCGCGAACAGGCGGCCCAGATCGCCGCGGTCGCCAAGGAAAAAGCGGTCCAGCTCGCCAAACGCGATCAGTTGATCGCCATTGCCGAGGCCGAGAAACGCCGCGCCGCGGCCGAAGCCGAGCAGCTTATGACGGAACAGGAACGCAAGGCGGCCGAACAGGCGGTGCTCACGGTCGAGGTTCGCGCGACGGCCGAGCGCGAAAAGGAGAAAGCGGTCATCTCCACGCAGGCCAGCGTCGAACAGCAGCGCATCGAGGAACAAATGCTCGCCGACGTGGCCGCTTACGCGCAAGTCAAGCGTGCTGAGGGCGAGCAGGCCGCGGCCGAGAAGCAAGCCCTGGCCCAAATCCGCCTGGCCGAAGCCGCCAAGCAGGCCAAGGAACTGGAGGCCGAGGCCGACCGGGCGGTGAAGATGGTGCCGGTGAACGTGGCGCAGGAGCAGGTCAAAGTTCAGGACGCGCAGATCACGGTCAAGATTCGCGACCTGGAAGGGCAGGCCCGGTTCGAGAAGATCGCCCGCGAGCTCCAGGTCGAGCTGGCGCGGATTGCGGCCGAGAAGGAGGCCCGCATCGCCGCGGCGCGGGCGTTCGGCGAGGCCCTGGCCAACGCCAAGATGACCTTCTGGGGCGACCCGACCGCGGTGGAGCGCATGTCCCGCGCCTTCTTCCAGGGGCAGGCCCACGGCATGTGGGTGGGCGGACTGGAAAACACGCTGCCTGCGGACGTGAAGGCGGCTGCCAAGTCGGGCGCTTCCGCCCTGGGTGCGACGGTCGCGGCGGCCGTGAAGAAAGTGCTGGGCATCGAGATTGACCCGGCTGCCGCCGAGGCCGCACTGCGTGATTCCGTGAACGGGCCGCAAGCCGCCGCGTCGGGCGCGGCAGGTGCGTGATAGAGCAGCGGTGCGGGTGTGCCCCTCGCTAACGGCGTCAGGTACGGGACGACGGTGCGGGCATGCCCGCGCTTGGCGCTTGGGTGCGTTGAATCGCCGCGATGCATGATTTTCTCACGTATCCGGCTTGCCATGTTCTCACGGTTCTCCCGGCTCCCGTCTGGCACCCGCGCTTGCTGCTTGGGCACGACAGTCGCATGGTTCGCCCGGCTGGAATGGGCGCACGGTATTTGCGGCTGGCATGCCCGCGCTTAGAGCTTGGGCATGGCACCCAAGGCGGGCGCCCGGCTGGAATGGGTGCACGGTTTTTACGGCTGGCATGCCCGCGCTTAGAGCTTGGGCATGGCACCCAACGTTGAGAGCGTTAACGCGCGCGGGGTTGCCGGCCGGGCTTAGGGGGGCGATAATGCGGGGCTTGGCCGGGGGTGGGCGATGGGGCCACTAGACTGCCCGAGGTAATGAACATGGATTTCGGCGTGCTGGCTACGTGCCTGCTGATCATCATTGCGCGCATCGGCGACGTTTCGCTGGGCACGATGCGCACCATCATGGTCGTGCAGGGCCGGCGGTGGATTTCGTGGGGCCTGGGCTTTTTTGAGGTGCTCATCTGGCTGTATGCGGTTTCGAGCGTCATGCGGAACCTCGAGCACCCCATTTACGCCCTGTGTTACGCCTTCGGCTTTGCGACCGGAAATTACGTGGGCTTAACGGTCGAACGCTGGCTGTCGCTAGGCGATCAGGCGGTGCGAATCTTCACCCGCAAGGGACCTGCCATGGCCGGCTTCTTGCGCGAAAACCAGTTTGGTGTGACCGAGTTTGACGGCCGCGGGCGCGACGGTCCCGTGCACCACCTGTTCATACAAGCACGGCGGCGCGGCATAGCGCGACTGGTTAATCTGGCGCGCCAGATTGATCCGGAATGTTTCTACGTGGTCGAGGACGTGCGCAGCGCTTCGACCGCCTACGCCAATGGCTCATCGCGTGAGCCCACGGGCTGGCGGGCGATCATTAAGAAGAAGTAGCGTCGCCGGCGGGGCGGTGCTGGTGGTCCTTAGGAAAAAGTAGCGTTGGCTGTTGGTCCGGGTTTGCGGCCGGTCACCTGGGTGTGAACCTTGAGGCAGTAACGGTCGGTCATGCCCGCGAGGTAATCGGCCGCGACGCGCTCAGCCGGCTGTTGTTTCACGCGGGCCGCGAAACGGGGCGGCATCAAGTCGGGCTGGGCGACCAGCGCCTGGTACAGCTCGGTCACGACCTGTCTGGCGCGGGCTTCCGCGGCACGCAGGCGCTCGCTGCGGTAGACCTGCTCGAACAAGAAGCGATCAAGCTCGGCGAAACGCGCCTCCAGTTCAGGCGATAGGCGTACTTGTCCCGATTGGCGGTAATTCCGGCGGATGTCCTCGATGACTGCGGTTTGTATGCCGTCGAGGGCCGGCCGAATTTGCGCGCGTAGTTCAGTCGCCGATTCGCAGGCTCGGGCGCCGGTGGCCATCGTCCATATCGACAGGCCGGCGAGTTGCCGCGGCTCGACCAGAGCGGCATAGAGCCCGTCCGCCAAATCGTGCAGGGCGTATGCGATTCGGTCGGCGAGATCAACCAGGCGGCCTTCGGGTGGCGGCGGGCGGCCGTCTTGCAGCGGATGGGCCGCCGGGCGGTCATATTGTGTATCGTGCTTGGCCAGGCACTCGCGTGTCGCGCGGGTCAGGTTCAAGCCGGGGAAGGCCGGGTAGGGGTGTTCCAGGTGCTCGACGATGCGCAAGGCATGCTGGTTGTGTTCGAAGCCGCCGTGTTGCGCCAGGCATTCCTGCAACGCCTTTTCGCCCGAATGCCCGAACGGGGGATGCCCCAGATCGTGCGCCAGGGCGACCACCTCGGCCAGCTCGGCGTTCAGGCCAAGTTCACCGGCCAGGCAGCGCGCCAGGTGCGCGACCTCCAGCGTGTGCGTCAGGCGCGTGCGGAAGTGGTCGTTTTCCAGCGTCAGGAAGACTTGCGTTTTCTGCTGTAGGCGGCGGAAGGCGGCGGATTGCACGACGCGCTGCCGGTCGAGCACCAGCGGCGGGAGGACGGCCTCCAGCGGCTCGGGATGGTCGCGCGACAAGTCAAGACTGGTGGCTGACACGCCGGGCTTCCTCAAGCGAATTAAGAATCGTGCGCGCGGCGTCCCGCGGATCGGCAGCTTGCAGGACCGCGGCGCACAGCGCCACGCAAGTCGCACCGGCGGCGACAATGGCGCGGATGTTTTCTCGCGTTATTCCGCCAATAGCCACCAGCGGCAACTGTGTGCGGCGCGCCGCCTCGGCCAGGGTCTGCGGCCCGGCTATGTGCTGCTGCGGCTTGGTACCGCTTTGATACATCGGCCCCACTGCGATGTAGTCCGGCTGCTCGGCCAAGGCCGCCTCGAACTGTCCGAGCGTGTGGGTGCTCTTGCCGACCAGCGTCGCCGCGCCGGCGATGCGCCGCGCGTCGCGAACCGAAAGGTCGTCCTGGCCGACGTGGACGATATCCGCCCGCGCCAGGCGAGCGATGTCCGGGCGGTTGTTGATGGCCAAGAGGACGCCGTGCCGGGCGGTCAGCTCGCGCAGGCGGCCGGCCCGTGCCAGGAGTTCGGCGTCCGGCAAGTGCGGCTCGCGCAACTGCAGGCAGCCGGCGCCGCCCGCGATGGCGGCTTCGGCCGTTTTCAGCCAGTCGCCGCGGCAGAGACTTTCCGTAAGCAGCACGTACAGCCGGACTGAGCCGAAGCGGGCCCGTAGCGTGCCGCGCAGCACGATGCGCTGCTCGAGTTCGTAGCCGGCGTAACGCAGCTTTTCGGCCGCGGCGGCTGATTGTGGCGCTGCGGAGAGCTTGGCGTATTCGCCCAGGCTGCGGGTGGCTTCCGCGAGTCGGCCGAACGCGGCCTGTACGACGGCTTCGGGCGAGTGGCGCTGCAACTCCGCGGGTGTTTTTGCATCTCGTCCGACATCGTTGGCGATGTCGCGCGCCGCCAGCAGTTCGCGCGGTCCGAATCCGGCCGCGAGGTCCCGAAGCTGGTGGCGGCAGTGTTTGACGGCCGCGGCCGCGTCAGCGTCGTCCAGGGCGAAGCGCGCATAGTCCTCGATGACGCGCAGCGCTTCGCGTGCGCGATTGAGGTTGACATCCACGATGCGCAGGACAGCGGTATCCAAGCTTTCGCCCTTGTGGGCCGGAAAAAGGGGCCCGCTTCAGCGTACTCCGCGAGCCGGCGGACGCAAGCGGCGAAGGGATCAAGGGATCCAGGGAGCGAGGGATCAAGAAGTGTAGAGCAGAGCCGGGGCGTGTCGCCCCGGATGGTGCAAGTTTAATTGCGCTGCGCGGGCGTGTTAACGGCGACACGTCAGTTAGCGCTACGCGAGCATATTGGCGGTATTCCGGGGCGGCACGCCCCGGCTCTGCTTTGGGGCTCGATCAAAACGATTTCGGGTCCTACACTCTTTGTAATGAGTGGAGATTCGCAGACACTGCACCCGCCCGGACCAGGCGGTCACATCCCGAGTGGCCGCGTACCGCGCGAGCGCGTTCTGCCGGGCTGCTCTCCGGACGATCGCGCGCCCAAGGGCGGCGTTCCGGATGGCCGCACTCAGAATGGTCGCGCTCCGATCGGTTGCGTCCCGGACGGGCGCGTTGCCGGCGCCGCGGACGGCTATGGACGCGGTATGCGCACTTCGCTGGCGGGGCTTCTCGCCAACGTCGCCCTGGCGATCGTCAAATTGACCGCGGGCTTGGTCGGCCATTCGTACGCGCTCGTCGCGGACGCCGTCGAGTCTACGTCCGACGTGCTCGCGTCGTTGATCGTCTGGCGTGGTTTGCGTATCGCGGCCCAGCCGGCGGACGAGGAACATCCCTACGGGCACGGGCGTGCCGAGCCCTTGGCGGCCATGGTCGTGGCGCTCATGCTCGTCGTGGCCGGCATTGGCATCGCCATTGAGGCGGTGCAGGGCATCGTCACGCGACACGCGGTGCCCGCCCCCTTCACGCTTTACGTGCTGTTGGGCGTAGTCGTCATCAAGGAGGCCATGTTTCGGATCGTCGGCCGCGTCGGACGCGACGTGCGCAGCCGCGCCGTGGCCACCGACGCCTGGCACCATCGCGCGGATGCGATCACGTCGGCGCTGGCGGCCGTCGGTATCAGCATTGCTCTAATCGGCGGCCCCGAGTATGCCCGGGCGGATGCCATCGCGGCTCTCGGCGGCGCCGGGGTGATTCTGTTCAACGCATATCGGCTGCTGATGCCGCCGCTGCACGAGCTGATGGACGTCGTGCCGACGGAGACGGTGGCGCGGGCCCGGGGCGTGGCCGAGCTGGTCCCGGACGTGGCGGGCGTCGAGAAAGTTCTGGCGCGCAAGGTCGGATTGCGCTACCTGGTCGACATGCACGTCGAGGTCGATCGGGAAATGTCGGTACATCACGCGCACGAAGTCGCGCACGCGGTAAAGGATGCCATCCGGCTGGCAATGCCGGAGGTCGAAAACGTCCTGGTGCATATCGAGCCTTACAACGCCGAGCACTCAAAGCAGCCGCCCGAACCATCGGCGAGCTCACCACCGGCAAACTCATCGCCGGCGGGCGCTTAGGCGTTGTCAGCGTTGCGCGCCCCCTGACGAACGCTGCATTCGTCCAACAGCCTCAGCACCGGGTTCAGGAGCCGGCCATTCGTTCCGACCACCGCCGGCGCGGTATGCGTCTGCCGGCCGGTCCAATCGGTGAACGTGCCGCCGGCCTCGGTCACGATGGGCAGCAGGGCGGCGTTGTCCCAGATTTGCATAACGGGATCCACGACGATATCGACGCGCCCGGTCGCCAGGCAGGCGTAGCCGTAGGCGTCCGCCCAGCCGCGATCCGTCAGACATGCCGTCTGCAGGCGGGCCAAGGCGGCGGTCGTGCCGCTCTGCTCGAAAAGCTTCGTACAGGTGACCGACAGGCGTGCCGCGGCCAGGTCGCTCACATCAGACACCCGTGCCCGCCGGCCATTGCACCAGCAGCCCAGCCCGCGCGCCGCGTAGAGCGTTTCGCGCAGCGCGGGGAAGTGCATGACGCCGGCCAGCATCTCGCCGCGCCACTCGAAGCCCACCAGCACGCTGTAGAGCGGGACGCCGCTGAGGAATGAGAACGTGCCGTCGATCGGGTCCAGGATCCATCGTCCCGCAGCGCTGCCGCGCTGCTCTCCGAACTCCTCGCCCAATATGCCGTGCTCAGGAAAGGCCGCCTGGATGCGGGCGCGTAAGAGCTGCTCGGCGCCGCGGTCGGCCGCCGTTACGGGGGAGCGGTCGGCCTTGAGTTCGAACGGCGTGTTCGCGTTGAAGTAACCGAGCGTCACCGCTCCGGCGAGCTGGGCCGCCTCAACGGCGAACTCGAGCACTTCGTGCAGGTTGGGCTCGTCCATTTTTCCAGCCCTCCATCAACAGCCACGGCGATCTGCGCGGCTGCGCCGGTTTCCGTCTCGAACGCGGACCGGCGGTTTGCCAGCTTCTTCAGAACGGCACGGAACCAGGCCGCGCCCCGCGGCAGGTATCGTAAGCGAACTACGCTGAGAACGCCCCATGCCAGAAAAGCGACCGCTCCGGCCGTCTTCAGCCACTCCGGCAGTAGCGACTGCTCGCCGAGGTTGGCAGACAGGGCGCGGGCCGAACCGCCCACAAACAGGTCGACCAGTGCGCCCGCGGCCAGCGCAACGACCGCGATGGAGGCCAGGTAAATGGCGACTGCTTGCCGGCCAAGCTGACGCGCCAACACGCCGAGCGTGCCGATGTTTGTGGCCGGTCCGGCCAGCAGAAAGACCAGCGCGGCGCCGGGGCTTACTCCGCCGGCGATCAAGGCGGCCGCAATGGGTGTTGAGGCGTCGGCACACACGTAAAGCGGCACGCCGATGAGCAACATCAGCAGCATTGATTGCAACTGGCCGCCCATGACGCTGGTCAGGGTGCTCGGCGGGATCCAGGTCTGTATGGCGGCCGCAGCGAGAATGCCGAGGAGCACCCAGCCGACAATGTCATCGAATAGATTCACGAACGTGTGGCGGAGGGC
>JAAYXS010000396.1 GCA_012515775.1 Phycisphaerae bacterium | reverse complement strand
GAGGTTGAGGCGACAGTTCCGGGCGACAGTGGCGTTGTCAGGCGCGGCGAGCTGACGTTCGTAGACAACCAGGTCAATCCAGCGACCGGCGCCATTACGCTGAAAGGGACTTTTGCGAACACTGACCGGGCGCTGTGGCCGGGTCAGTTTGTGAACGTGAACCTGATTCTGGGGGTCCAGGCGCGCGTCGTAATTCCGAGTGAAGCAATACAGTCGGCGCAGCAGGGCGAGTTCGTCTATGTATTGACGCCGGACGACACCGTCGAGTTACGGACCGTGGTCACCGGACGCACGCTGGAAGGGCGCACCGTAATAATGGAAGGGCTCAAAGCCGGCGAGGTCGTGGTTAAAGAGGGTCAGACACGCCTGCAACCGGGGGCCAAGGTTTCGGTGCAACCTGCGGCCAGCCAGCCCACTAACGCAAACTCGAGTGCTCCTAAGAAAACGGACGCAACGCGTACCCGAGATAACGGTCTTCAGCCCTAGGGAATCAGCAGCGCTGAGCGAAAGAGGCAGGCTGGGATGTTTTCGCGCTTCTTTATCGAGCGACCGATCCTGGCCAATGTGATCGCCGTGATAACGATGTTGCTGGGGGGCGTGGCGTTACTGGTATTGCCGGCCGAGCTATATCCGCAAATCACGCCGCCGACGGTCAGGGTGTCCGCGAATTATCCCGGCGGCAGCGCGAAGGTGGTGGCGGATACGGTGGGAGCGCCAATCGAGCAGCAAGTCAACGGCGTGGAGAACATGCTCTACATGTCGTCGACTTCATCGAACGATGGGTCGTACGCACTGACCATCACGTTCGAGGTGGGAACGAACATCGACATGGCGCAGGTGCTGGTTCAGAACCGGGTGCAGATTGCGCTGGCGCAGCTTCCGCCGGAAGTGCAACGGCAAGGGATAACCACGCTCAAGCAGTCTACCGACATCGTCATGTTCGTGACGCTCACCTCGCCTGATGAGCGCTACGACAGCCTGTTCCTCAGCAACTACGCGACGATACACATTCGCGACGCGCTTTCCCGGATTCCGGGCGTGGGCCAGGTGACGGTCATAGGCGCGGGCAGCTACAGCATGCGGCTGTGGTTGGACCCGGACGAATTGGCAGCGCGCGGTCTGACGACCCTGGACGTGGTAAACGCCGTCGAGGAGCAGAACGTGCAGGTAGCGGCCGGGCAGATTGGCCAGCCGCCGGCCCCACCCGACCAGGCGACTCAGCTCACCGTAACCACGCTGGGTCGTCTGCGCACGCCGGAACAATTTGGCGACATTATTGTCAAGACAATAACTGCTCCGACGCCGCAGATAGTGCGCGTGCGGGACGTGGCGCGCGTCGAGCTTGGGGCACAGACGTACGATCAGTTTTTCCAGGTGAACGGCGTGCCGGCGGCCGGCATGGCGGTGTTTCAGCTTCCCGGGGCTAACGCGCTGGACGTGGCGGATAGAATTCGTGCCGAGATGGAGCAGTTGCGCGAGCAGTTTCCGCCGGGCATGCACTATGACATCCCTTTCGACACGACCCTGTTCGTGCGCGAAGCCATTCGCGAACTGTATTTAACGCTGCTTGAAGCCGGCGTGCTGGTTTTACTGGTAATCCTGGTCTTTTTGCAGGACTGGCGTGCCGTACTGGTGCCGGCGACCACCGTTCCGGTCACTATCGTGGGTGCATTCATCGCGCTGTTCGCCTTCGGATTCAGCGTCAACCTCCTGACGCTATTCGGGCTGGTGCTGGCGGTGGGCATTGTCGTGGACGACGCGATTGTGGTGACTGAGAATGCCGCGCACCACATTGAAAACGGGCAGCAGCCTAAAGAAGCGGCCATTGCGGCCATGGTTGAGCTGTTTGGTCCCATTATCGGCATCACCCTGGTATTGACTTCCGTCTTCCTGCCGGCCGCGTTCCTGCGGGGCATCACCGGCCAGCTCTATCGCCAGTTCGCGTTGACCATCGCCGCCACGGCCGTGATCAGCGCTATAAACGCGCTGACGCTCAAGCCGGCTCAATGCGCGTTGTGGCTGCGTCCGGCGGTCCAGCGTCCGCGATTCATCTTCTTTCGCGCGTTCAACAGTTTCTACGGTCGGGTTGAGCATGCGTACGCGCGCAGCGTACACTGGATGACGCGCCGCCCGGCGCTGTTCATGATTCCGTACGCCCTGCTGGTAGCCGTAACGTTGTGGGGCTTCCTGGCGCTGCCAACCGGTTTTCTGCCGATCGAAGACCAGGGCTATTTCATGACCAGCGTGCAACTGCCCGACGCGGCCTCACAGGACCGCACCAAGGCCGTTGTGGACAGAT
>JAAYXS010000395.1 GCA_012515775.1 Phycisphaerae bacterium | reverse complement strand
GGCATGGTGGTCGACAACGCCATCGTCATGGTCGAGAACATCTACCGCCACTACCAGCTCAGCGGCCGCCGCATCCAAGCCGCCATGACGGGCGCCGGCGAGGTCGCCTGGCCGGTCATCACCTCGACGCTGACGACCGTGGCGGCCTTCGCTCCGCTGATCTTCTGGCCGGGCATCATGGGCGGGTTCATGAAGTACCTGCCCATCACGCTGATCATCGCGCTCCTGTCGTCGCTGCTGATCGCGCTGGTCGTCAATCCGATGCTCAGCTCGATCTTCGTCCCCCGCGAGAAAGCGCGCCGGCCAAGCCGCGTTATGCACGGCTACCGGCGATTGCTGGCGACCGCGCTCGAACATCGCTTTACCACGCTTTGCCTTGCAGTCCTGCTGCTGGTCGGCCTGGTAATCCTGTACGGCAAACAGGGGCATGGCGTAGAGCTCTTCCCCGAATTCGATCCGCGCCGCGCCATCATCGACATTCGCTGCCCGCAGGGCACGAACATCCGCGAAACCGATCGCCTGGCCCGCACCATCGAGCAGCGCCTGCAGCCGTTCGCCGCCGATTTCGAACGCGTCATCACCAACGTCGGGTACAGCGGCGGGGGGGAAGGCAGTCTCGGCGGCTCGACGGCCGGTGAGCACCTGGCCAACATCGTCCTGACTTTCCACGACTACGAAGTCCGCCGCCGGCCCTCGACCGAGGCTATTGCGGAGATCCGGCAAGCTATCGCCGACCTGCCCGGGGCGGAGATCAAGGTCCAGAAGCAGGAGGAGGGGCCGCCCACCGGGGCCGCGGTCACGGTCCGCCTGGTCGGCGAGGACTTCAAGGTGCTTGAAGAGCTCAGCGAACAGGCCCGCAATCTGATTGCGAACGTGCCCGGTCTGGTCAACCTGCGCAGCGACCACGAGGCCGCCCGGCCCGAACTGGCCTTTCGCGTGGACCGCCGCCGGGCGATGCTGCTGGGCGTCAACACCGCCACGGTCGGCAACTTCCTCAAGACGGCCGTGTTCGGCTCGGAGGTGGGCAAGTACCGCCAGTACAACGATGAGTATGACATCACCGTGCGGCTGCCGCTTTCGCAACGGCAGAGCATCGACGACCTGTTCCGCCTGCGCGTGCCGAACGCCAACGGCGAAGCGGTGCCGCTCAGCTCGCTGGGCGACTTCGAGTACACCGGCGGGTACGGCACTATCAGCCGGATCAACCAGAAGCGCGTCATCACGCTGTTGGGCGACGCCGAGGGGCGGCTGGATACGGCGGTGCTGGCCGACGTGCAGGAACGCCTGAAAGAGCTCAATCTGCCGCTGGGGTACGAGGTGCGCTATGCGGGACAGAAGGAGGAGCAGGACGAAGCCCAGGCCTTCCTGACGAAGGCGTTCTTCATCGCACTGTTCTTGATCCTGATGATCCTTGTGACGCAGTTCAACACGCTGATCGTGCCGCTCATCATCATGACCACCGTGATTCTCTCGCTGATCGGCGTGTTCGCGGGACTGCTGATTTGCAGGATGCCCTTCGGCATCATCATGACCGGCATCGGCGTGATCAGCCTGGCCGGCGTGGTGGTGAACAACGCCATCGTGCTGCTCGACTACACCCGGCAACTGCAACGCCGCGGCATCGATCTTATCGCGGCCTCGATCGAGGCGGGCGCGACCCGCTTGCGGCCGGTACTGCTCACGGCGTGTACGACGATCCTGGGCCTGATCCCGATGGCCCTGGGCATGAGCTACGACTTCCACAAGTTCGAATGGGCGTGGAAGAGCGAATCGAGCCAATGGTGGGCCAGCATGGCCATCGCGGTCATCTTCGGCCTGACGTTCGCCACGATTCTGACGCTGGTGGTAGTGCCGTGCCTCTACGTCACGCTCACCCGCCTGACTACGCGTCTGGGCCTCGGGCAAGCGGCGGAAGAGGACGAAGTTCCCGCCGACGCCTGTGAGGTGATAAGGTGATAAAGTGATAGCGTGATAAAGGACGGTCCGCCGAGCCCCCTTATCACCCTATCACTTTATCACTCTATCACCCATCATCAGCCCCAGCAGCAGGGGCAAATAGAGGTTGCTCGCCAGGAACACGCGCCGCGCGCCGCTCACGCTCCGCGCGCGGCCCCAGCCGACGGACACCAACAACAGCGCTCCGCCCAGCACGACCGACCCGGCGGCGTATGTTGGGCCGCAAACGCCTGCCAGCGCCATCCCGTATGCCGCCGGAATCAGCAGCGCACAGCAGGCCGCGACCACGAGGCAGGTCACTCTGCCGCTGCGATCAGCGACTGGCAGCATCCGAAAACCCGCTCGCGCGTAGTCTTCACGATAGACCCACGCCAGCGAGAGAAAATGCGCGATCTGCCATACGAACAGCAATCCGCCCAGCGTCAACGCCCCGACTTCGATGCGCCCCGTCGCCCCCGTCCATCCGATTATCGGCGGAAGCGCCCCCACCAGCCCGCCGACCAGCGTGCTCAGCGGCGTCACCGGTTTCAGTGGAGTGTACAGCCCGACGTAGATCACGAGGTTTACGGCCGCCAGCCATGCACTCAGCCCGTTCACCATCCACCAGAGCAGTGCCCATCCCGCCACTCCG
>JAAYXS010000394.1 GCA_012515775.1 Phycisphaerae bacterium | reverse complement strand
TTGTTTTCGATCAGGTGCTGGACCACCGTCGGATCGGCCAGCGTCGTGACGTCGCCGATCTGGTCCGCCTGGTTCTCCGCGATCTTGCGCAGAATGCGGCGCATGATCTTGCCGCTGCGCGTCTTGGGCAGACCCGGGGCCCAATGAATCACGTCCGGCGTCGCGATCGGGCCGATCTCCTTGCGCACGTGATTGACGAGCTCCTTCCGCAGTGCGTCCGTGTACTCATGTCCCACCTTCAGCGTCACGTACGCGTAGATGCCCTGGCCCTTGATGTCGTGCGGATATCCGACCACCGCCGCTTCAGCCACGGCCGGGTGCGACACGAGGGCGCTTTCGACCTCGGCCGTGCCCAGGCGGTGACCGGAGACGTTGATAACGTCATCCACGCGGCCGGTGATCCAGTAATAGCCGTCTTCGTCGCGGCGGCAGCCATCGCCGGTGAAATACAGGCCGGGGTACGAGCTGAAGTACGTCTCGCGGAAGCGGTCGTGCTGGCCGTAAACGGTGCGCATGATGCCCGGCCAGGGCTGTTCGATGCACAGCACGCCGGTACCCGGCCCGTCGATGGGCTTGCCTTCCGGCGTGAGCATGACGGGCTTGACGCCGAAGAACGGCAGCGTGGCCGAGCCGGGTTTCAGGCCCCAGGCGCCCGGCAGCGGCGTAATAAGGATGCCGCCGTTTTCGGTCTGCCACCAGGTGTCGACGATTGGGCAGCGGCCCTTGCCGACGTGCTTGTGATACCAGAGCCAGGCTTCCGGGTTGATCGGTTCGCCGACCGAGCCGAGCAGGCGCAGGCTGGACAGGTCGCGTTTGAGCACGTGCTGCTCGCCTTCGCGCATCAAGGCGCGGATGGCGGTCGGAGCGGTGTAGAACTGCGTAACCTTGTACTTGTCCACCACGTCCCAGAAGCGGCCGGCGTCCGGATAGGTCGGAATGCCTTCGAACATCACGCTCGTGGCGCCGTTGCACAGCGGGCCATAGACGATGTACGAATGGCCCGTGACCCAGCCGATGTCGGCCGTGCACCAGAAGATGTCGTTGTCGTGGTAATCGAAGATGTATTTGTGCGTGGTGCCGACGTAGACCATGTAGCCGCCGGTGGTGTGCAGCACGCCCTTGGGCTTTCCGGTCGAGCCGGAGGTGTAGAGGATGAACAGCGGGTCTTCGGCATCCACCCACTCCACCGGGCACTCGGGGGCGGCCTTGGCCATTTCCTCGTGGTACCACAGGTCGCGGCCGCTCTTCATGGGAACCGGGTTGCCGGTGCGGCGGACGACGATGGTCTTTTCGACGCTGGGGCACTTGTCCAGCGCGAGGTCGGCCTTGGCCTTCATCTGCACGTCGTTCTTGTTGCCGCGGAGGGCCGTGTCCTGCGTGACCAGCACCTTGCAGGTTGAATCCTGGATGCGGTCTTTGAGCGAATCTTCGGAGAAGGCGCCGAAGACAACCGAGTGGATGGCGCCGATGCGCGCGCAGGCCAGCATGGCGATCGGCAGCTCGGGAATCATTTGCAGGAACAGGCAAACGCGGTCGCCCTTCTTGACGCCCAGGGACTTCAGCACGTTGGCGAACTTGCACACGTCGCGGTGCAGCTCGCGATACGTGGTTTTCTTGGATTCCTTGGGATCGTTGCCTTCCCAGATCAGCGCGACTTGGTCGCCGCGCTTATCGAGGTGCCGGTCCAGGCAGTTGTAACTGACGTTCGTCTTGGCATCGACGAACCATTTGATCGAGATGCGCTGGTCAAAATCGTAGTCCCGAACCTTGGTCCACTTCTTCTGCCAGTAGTAGTCGCGCTCGGCGATCTCGCCCCAGAACGCGTCCGGCTGCTCGATCGAGCGCTTGTACATCTGCTGGTACTGCTCGAACGAATTGATGTGGGCCCGCCGGACGAACTCCGGCGATGGATAAAAGAGTCCTCTACTCTCGTTCGAACCCGCCTGCGCCATGAGTTTCTCCTCTAAAAGGTCCTGGCGATTGCTTAAACGTGCCGGACGCGTGCCCGCTGGCGGTCAGCCGCCCCGATGGCGGTTCCCGGCGGGTCAGCGCGGGCCATCCGGCGAATGCCGGACCGGCTCAGAAAACGGCTATTGTGGGGCCGGACGCGCAATCGTACAAGGTGTCCTTGACCGGAAACGGGCAGGAGGCAGGATAAGCAGGGTAGCTTTTTTTGTTTTCGCGAGATCGGTGGCACGCCGGCCGAACTCCCCGGATACCCCTTCGGCCGGTGCTGCCGCGGGCTTTTTTTCCGCATTTTTCCGGATTTTTCCGGCGGCCACGTCTGAGCGGCGATTTCTGACGAGTTTTTCTGATTTGGGTGATTGACAGCCGTGGCCGGCGTGTTAATATGTGAGACTCGCTCGTGGTCGTAGCGACCAGCGGGCGGCTGACGTGAGCCGAGGTTCGTAGCTCTAAGCCGGCCTCCGCGGGCGGCAGAGCCGACCAAGCGACCGGGCGTAACCT
>JAAYXS010000393.1 GCA_012515775.1 Phycisphaerae bacterium | reverse complement strand
GCTTGGGCATCGCACCCGGCATGGGCACCTCACGCGCGATTCGAGCAGTTGCAGGCGATAGAATCGAGTCGCCGCCCCGAAGACCAGTCGAGGCCGTCCGCTCGGCCGGTTCGATACGGTGCCAGGATGACTACAACCCTAACGGTGCCAGGATGAGGACTGCCATTTAACGGTGCCAGGATGAGTACTGCTACTTACGACCTGGACATGCAGAAGATGTTCGCGGCCGTCAGCGACCTCTACGCGCGATATTGGGGAGACTACTTCCACTTTGCCATCTTCGAAAACGAGGTGCAGCCCTGGGAGCAAGCCCTGGAGAACACGCATCGCGCGTACATGAACGCACTGAAAATCGAGCAGGCGCGCCGCGTGCTGGACATCGCCTGCGGGCGCGGCGGGTTCGCGCGGCTGATGGCGGAGAACACTCCGGGAGAGGTGTTGGGTATCGACATCTCCGAGTCGCAGCTTTCGCACGCCCGGCGGCTCGAACGGCATAACCTGGGCTTCAGGCGACATGATGCCATGAAAATCGATGCGCTCGAGCAGACTTTCGACGCCGTCTCGTTCCTGGACGCCGCCTGTTATCTGCCGGACAAGCCGCTGGCCATGCGCCGCATCCGGCATGTGATGGAACCCGGCGCGCGTTTGCTGCTTGTCGATTGGTGCCGGCGCGAGCGCTTAAGCGCCGTTCAACAAGATCTCGTGCTCGCGCCCTTCATGAAATACTGGGGCGTACCCTACCTCGAGACACGCGCCCGATATGAACGCCTGTTCAGCCGCAGCGGTTACCGCCTGCTCGAAGTAGACGACTTGAACGATCGGGTCGCGCCGAATTGGGAGTTGGGTTATCAAAGGGCTCTGCGAGCACTAGATGAGCTTTCGGCGCGTGATTTGCCCAAGTTAATCTGGAACGGCATGCGGCTTGGCAGGGAGGGAATTGAGTTGATTAAGGACCAGTTCCCGGCCGCGGTGTACATTAAAGTTGGCTTCGACATCGGCTTTTTGAGGTACGTATATTTCTTGGTTCAGGCCGCGTAGTAACGCGCCCTTCGTATTGCGCGTTTGCGCAGTTGAAGGCATTTCGGAGCCGACTAGTATTATCGTTGTCTCAGAAGGGCGCGTAGGCTGCTGGGATCTCATGTTACGCCGCGTTCATGCGACGAGGATACGCGCGACGCACGTAATGGGCGAGAAAACGTTGCGAGTCTTGGCACTCGGACCCGGCGGCGCTGCTGCACCGTTCGAGTCTTCGGGCATTCCCACGAAAATCTGCCGCAGCATTAAAGAACTCTGCGCGGAGATTCGTTGCGGCGCCGGCGCCGTGGTTGTGGACGAAGAGGCGCTGCAATCGGGGGGCGTGGAAGACTTACAACACGAGTTGTCAGCCGCGCCGGCCTGGAGCGACTTGCCCGTAATCGTTCTCATGGCCCCGGGGGCGGATAAGGCGCGCTGCGCTAAGATCGCCAGCGGACTTGGCCCGCGGGCGCACGTGACGTTCCTGTCGCCGGGGCCGCAGTGGGCGCTGCTGAGCGCCGTGAGGACGGCCATGCGCTACCGGCAGCGCCAATACGATTACGGCGACCGCACCCCAGAGCAGGCTTTCCAGGCCGGCGAGGAGCTCCAGCGTCGCATTTTGGAAAGCAGCGCCGACTGCATAAAAACACTGGATCTCCAGGGCCGCATATTGACGATGAACCCCCGCGGTCGGGAGCTGATGGAAGTCCAGGATTTGCGCCCTTTCATCGGCAAGCCGATGCCCGAGCTCTTCGCCGAAGCGCACCGCGAGGCCGTCCGCGCCGCCATCGCCCAAGCCGCAGCCGGGCAAGTGGGCAAAACACAAGCCTATTGCCTCAGCGCTTGCGGCACGCCGCGCTGGTGGGATGAGATGATCACTCCCATACTCGGGCCCGACGGACGGCCCGAGCGTTTGCTGGCCATCTCACGCGACATAACGCATACCAAGCTGGCCGAGCAGGGCCTGCGCGAAAGTGAGGAGAAGTTCCGCATGCTGGCCGAGGCCAGCCGCGTAATGATCGGAATCGTGCGTGACCGGCGATTCCTGTATGTCAACCCGTTCCTGTGCGAAAACAGCGGGTATACGCGCGAGGAGCTGCTATCGATCGACATCGCCGAGCTGATTCACCCTGAGTTCCGCCAGTTGGTTTTGGATCGCGCGCGGCGCCGCTTGGCGGGAGAGGAGGTCCCCGCCAACTATGAATACCTGATGCTCACCAAAGCCGGCCAGCCGCGCTGGGTCGAGATCGCCCCGGTACGCATCGAATACCGTGGGGCGCCGGCGATCATCGGTACGGCCGTCGACGTCACCGAGCGCAAAGCGGCCGAGGAGGCGGTGCGTCAAAACGCAGAGCGCTTTCGGGCTTTCTTCGAGAATGCAACGGTCGGCGCAGCGCAAGTGGACATGAGCGGGCGTTTCATAGCCGCCAACGACTACATGTGCCGAATAACCGGTTACAGTCGCGAGGAGTTATTGCAACTATCACCGCGCGACCTCACCCACCCCGAGGAACGAGAGGCCGATTGGGACGCTTACCTGCGAATGCGGGG
>JAAYXS010000392.1 GCA_012515775.1 Phycisphaerae bacterium | reverse complement strand
GGCCGGTGGCGCCCCGGAAGACATCAAGGACTGGATTCAGGAGCGCTACGCATTCGGCTGCACCGGCGTCGTCTTCATCGGCGACATCGCCGCCGCCTGGGCCGAAGTGTCCGGCGATGTCTTCCCCAGCGACTTGTTCTACATGGACCTGGACGGCCACTGGCAGGACGCCGACCACGACGGCGACTACGAGATCCATGAGGCCGGAATCGGCGACGAAGGCCCGGAGCTCTACGTTGCCCGGCTGTACGCACACACGCTCGACTACGGCGCCGAGGCCGACTTGATCAACGACTACCTCGCCAAAGCGCACGCTTATCGGACAGGCACACTGACGCAACCTTGGCGCGGCCTCGAATACGTCGACAAGGACTGGCATGGCATGGAGGTCAACTTGGACCAGATCTACGGCGCCAACGTCGTGCGGCACGACTATGGCTACTACACGACCGCGACCGACTACCTCGACCAGATGGACCTCGGCCAGCATTTTGTCCAGGTTTGCGCCCACAGCTACTCCGGCGGCCATCACTTCTCGACGGCCCCGACCGAGTCTGCGTCGTACGCCCACGTGTACGTCTACAGCCCCACGACGCGTGACGCCTATCTGTTGCTAGGCAGCGACGACGGTATTAAGGCTTGGCTCAACCACGAACTGGTCTGCACGCACGACGTGTACCAGGAGTGGGCCCCCGACCAGTTCGTTCACGCCGTTACGCTCAATGAGGGCTGGAACCAGCTTCTGTGCAAGATCAGCCAGGAGGACGGCGAATACCGGTTCTCGGCCCGCTGCACTGACCCGCTGCTGACCACCATGCCTGACCTGGTGTACCAGCTCAGCGACCCCGACACTCACGGCGATGAGCCGCAATTCATCCGCTGCTGGCTCGTCAACGGCTTCCACCAGGACGATCCGGACCACTTCTGGAGCTATCTGACTACGAGCTATCTGGGCGGCCCCGAGTACAACGTCAACCCACGCGCCGGGCAGGTTATGGGCGGCCGGATCTGGACCGAGTACTCCACCGACGGAGCATACGTCGATCTCGATCAGTATGGAGGTGAATCGGACTACGGCGTCACATACGCCTTTGCCCGAGTTTATGCCGAAACACCAATCGTGTGCCAGCTTTGGCTCGGCTACGATGACGGGGCACGCGTCTGGCTTAATGGCAACGAGGTCGTGTATGACTCCCGCTACGGCGACTTCACGCCCGACATGAAAAAGGTCCACGTCTACCTGGTGTCCGGCGAAAACCGCCTGCTGGTCAAGGTGTCGGAGTGGGCGGGCCATCACGGTTTCAGCGCCCGCTTTGCGTATGCAGACGGGAGCGCGGTCTCCGGGCTCACCTATGATCCGGAGCCCGAGCCCATTTCCTACATCGGCACCTGGCTCATGAACGGTCCCTACCTCAACCCTGACCTCGGCACACGCCTGAGTCAGGCCTATCTCGGCGACGAGGCCGGCGTGCGGCCCAGCGTGGGCGAAGTCGCCGCACAGGGGTCTTGGGAAGCCGGTACGCTGGGCGGCATACCGTTTGACATCGCCACGTTCTATGATCGCGACGGCGGCTGGGTGCTCTCGGAGACGATCCAGCAGCGCGACCCGCCCGTGCTGTTCTATAACCTGTTCGCCTGCGGCCCGGGGCGCTTCACCGATGACAACTATCTGGCCGGCGCCTACATATTCAATACCACGTATGGCCTGATCACCGTTGCCTCGGCGAAGAGCGGCAGCATGCTCAACTTCGTGGACTTCACCACGCCGCTCGGCCAAGGTTGCACTATCGGCGAGGCTTACCGCCAGTGGTTTGAAGTGCAGGCCCCATTCGAGTTGTGGGAGCGCGAGTGGTACTACGGCATGGTGCTCAATGGCGACCCCACGCTGCGCCCCATCCGCAAGGGCGACCTCGATCGCAATGGCCGCATTGACCTGGACGACTACTCCGCCTTATGCGACTGCCTGGCCGGTCCGAACGCGACTCCGTCGCCTGACCAGCCCGGCCTGACGGCTGAGGCGTGCCTTCGGGCCTTTGATTTCGACAACGACGAAGACGTCGACACAGTCGACTTTGAAGCCTTCCAGTGGAGCTTCACTGGTTCGTATGAGAAAGGTAGCAGTCCGCCATAGCATTCCGTTTTCCATGGCAGAGCAGAGCCGGGGCGTGCCGCCCCGGATGTCGCCAAGAACTTGCAGGCGCCGAATCCAATTCAGCGCAACCGCACACAGCTAACTGGCAATACTCAAGCCGAGCGGCGGGCGTTGATCAGGTCGCCCAGCAGCCCGAGTCCCAGGAGCAGTATCCCGGTGGAGAACAGGGACATCACCGTGACGTCGGGTACCAGGCCGGTCCAGAGTTTCACCCCCACCGCCGCCAGCCCCGCAGCGAACATCAGGATCAGGGCGGCCGTGCCGAAGATCTGGAGCGGTCTGAAGTACATGATGGTGCGGAAGACCAGGGTGAAGAAGCGGAAGGTATCCTGCAGCGGCCTGATAGAGCTCTTGCCGACGCGCTGATAGTAGTCGATGGGCAGGTATTCGACTCGGAGCTGGTTGATGTGCGTGGCGAGCGTGATGGTAGTGGTGAAGCTGAAAGCGTTAGGCAGAAGCGACCAAAAGGCGCGGACGTGGCGTGTCCAGATGCCGCGCAGACCGCTGTTGATGTCCTGGATGTCGGCCTTGGCCATCCAGCGGGAGTATTTCAGCAGCAGCCACTTCACGGGCCGGCGTGCAAGCGGGATGTGCACGCGCGGCCCGATGCGGGCTCCGACGACCATGTCGGCATGATCAAGCGCGTGGTACAGGTCCGGGATGCGCTCGTTCGGGTAGGTACCGTCGGCGTCGGTGATGATGATGCGGTCGTAGCGCGCGGCGCTGATGCCGCGTTTGAGCGAGGCCCCGTAGCCGCAGTTGGCGTGATTATGGACGACCCGCAGGCGCGGATGGCGTCCGGCGAGTTCATCCAACAGCGCGGGAGTGCGGTCGGTGCTGCCGTCGTCGACGAAGATCATTTCGGTGGGGCAGTTCATGCCGGCCAGCACCTGCGCGACCTGCTCGACGGTCTGGCAGACGGCGTCCTCCTCGTTGTAGCAAGGCACAACGACTGACAGCCCGGGGGTCAGCTCGTGTTTAGGGGCGATCATGATCATCGGCGCGTCTCCAGGGAGTGACGGGGCGCGGAGGTCGGTGACGCGTGCCATATCCTGTTTTTCAGCCGCTTCCAGGCAACCTGGTCCGGTGTGCATGCGATCAATCCTTGAGTGCGTCTCCGCTGCCGCGGTAGTAAGCGCGCCGCCAGACGCGCCAGGGGCCGTCGACCGGCAAGGTGGCCGGATCGACGTGCCGCCAGCGGCAGAGCACGGATTCCTGATAGACGTTGCTGTTGGCGACGTAGATGCTGGTGGCGTCGGCGCCGGCGCTCAGCCGTTTGAGCGGCATGTCGCGCGGGACGAAATCGGTGACGATGACGCGGTCGCTCTCCAGCCGCAGCGTGCGCTTGAAGCGGAACTGCGTTTTGGGTTTGCCGGTGATGAGTATCTTCTGCAGCAGGTGGCGCGTCAGGTTGGCGTTAAAGCGGCCGATCGTCAGCAGCAATAGCCGGAAGATGACGAATTTGAACGGGGTGGGCAGATTGCGGCGGCGGCGGCAGAACCAGCCGGTGACGCTGAATTCGTTGCGCGCCGGGTCGGCCGTGATGGTTGAGTCGTGCTGCACCAGGTGCGAGACGACCACGCGGCCGTCGGTGAGTTCGCCGATCAGGCCGGTATCGGAAGCAATCGGCCCGGCGGCGTCGAACACCTTGAGGACGCCGCCCTTGCTGAGGTTGGCGACGACGTAGCGGCCGCCGCTGTTTTCCTCGCGGCCGTTCCAGGAAACGGCCATTTTGGCCGCGGGCAGCCAGATGGTCTGGGGCGTGCTGCGGCCGGCAGCGATGGGCGGCGGGCGGTGCTCGTGGTAGTCCTGCCAGGCCTGGAGGAAGTTGTAGACGTAATGGGCGGTCATGCGGTCGTCGTCGTTGTGGTAGCGCTTGTCGCGCGCCGTTCCGCGCAGGAAGGCGTCCACGATTTGCCCGGCCTTTTCCGAGTGCGGCGCCAGCAATTCAAACCCGTGCGGGTAGAAGTGATACGTGTTGCGGCTGCCGTATTCGCCGCCGTATGACCCGTCGGGATGCATGAAATGCCAGGCGAAATCGACGGCTTTCAAAAGCGGCTTTAGCAGCGCCGTATCGCCGCGCTTCTGCTGTAGCTTGGCCAGGAAGTCGATCGTGCAGGTGTGGTAGCCGGGGTCGGCCCCCTCGTACTCCTGAAACCAGCCTTCTTCGGCATTTTGCCAGCTCAAGGTGAGCGCGACGCGGTCCTCGGCCAGGCGGCGGCAGCGGTCGTCGCCGGTGATGAGATAGACGTTGTAGGCGCTGAGGGCAGCCAAGGCCTGATGGTTGCTGAGCTGGCCGGTTTCGTTCTCGGCGGCCAGGTGTTTGATGCGTTTGAGGAACAGGTCCACGACCTGCTCATCGCGCATGCCCAGGATTTGGTAGGCTTCGCTGGCGGCGTAGAGGCTGAAAACCAAGGCCCCCATCGCACGCTCGAAGGGGAAGTAGTCGTCGCAGGTACCGTTGGCGTGCGAGCTGGGGATCATGTAGCGAATGCCCGCTTCGGCCAGTTCACGCACGCGTGCGACATTGTGGAAGACGTTGCCGGGGTACGGGTTTGCGTAGGCCAAGGCCAGCGGCAGCACGAATTCCTGGCTCATGCCGCAGGGGAAGTCCATAGTGCGGTAGTGCCAGTAGGAGCGATCGAAGCAGCCATAGGTGGGGCTGTACGGGTTGCGGTCGACGAGCTGCAACAGTCGCGGAATGTAGGGCAGCGCCAATTCGGCGTAGCGATTTCTCAAGTTCGCACCTTCAGTGCGCGACAAAGACTGTACTTGTGCGGTTGCAGTCATGGGCGGCGCGCCACGAAAAGCTGGTTGACAAACGTGAATTCAAACACGCGCAGAAAGCGTACACAACCGTCGCAGGCCTCCGCCAGGCCGACCGGCACCGGGATACGCAGGTAGGGAAGGAACCCAAGCGGTGCGAACATGAAGCGCTCATATCTAAGCGGCACGAGCCCGCCGGCCTCCGCCACAGCCGCGAAACGGTGCCGGTCGAACTCGGTTTCATGGTGTTCGTCCTGGTGCAGCCTGAGGCGCCCGGAAAGCCTGTCCCAGTGACCGGCCGGGCAGGTCGCGACGAAGACGCCGCCGGGGCGCAGGGCGCGGTGCGCCTGGGCGATGAGCTCGGCCGGCTCGGCCAGATGCTCGAGGACGGCCAGGGCGGTTACCAGGTCGAAGTGGCCAAGGGTGATTTCCGGCAGCGGAGCGGTGACATCGCCCTGGAGCAGGCGGCAGTCGGCCGGCAGCGGCTCCGCGGCGGCGATCAGATCCGCGGCGTACTCGACGCCGATTGACTCCGCGGCGCCGAGCAGGCGGTGCACTTCGACCATGGTAGCCCCCTCGGCGGCGCCGAAATCGAGCACGCGCGGCGGCTGTGTGTGCGTGCGGTAGCGCCGATAGGCGCCGGCGGCGGCACGGGCGCGACAGCGCAGGCGGAAGGACAAGTGCGGCTTATGGCGCCGGCCGGCGGCATAACGCGCGTCCATCACGCCGGGTGGTGCAGAATGGCTAGTCGTAGCTCCGCTCTCCTCACAGAATACCTTTGGGTCAGTCGCCGCGGCGCTTGGTCATTATTTCTTTGAGGCGGGTCGCGTCAAGGGTCACCACGCCGAGGTGCGTCCCTTCCCATACCGAGTCGACGCTTGGCCGCGGCGAATATGCGCCACAGCGCCCAGGCGCCCAGCAGGATTACGAATGGTTCGGTAGGCAAGGTATAGCGGCGCGAATGTAGGAGCAGGACTGCGAGCAGGGCCGCATTGCCCAGGCCGACGCCGGCCAGCAGCAGGCCGGCGCGGTTGCGGAGCCCGATGCTGAGCGCGGCGCCGAGCACTGCGAGGGCGTAAGCGCAGCCCATGGCTCGCGGGTGCCAATCGGCGAGCCAGTCGTTGACGACTATGCGCCACGGAGCGATTTCGGCGCCGCCCTCGCGCAGTCGAATCTTTCGCGTGTATTCCTCGCTCAGGTCCTCGTTGAAGACTCCCTCCGGGCGCGGAATCCAGCCCGCCTGGAAGCCGAAGATGCGGCCGATGAGCAGCAGCATGGTGCGCGGCTTGCGGCGGTAGGTTTCGGCTTGCCAGCTTTTCTGTTGGGCGATTCGCGCGCGTATGACCTCGTGAAAGCGGCGCACTTCTTCCCAGCTTGCATCCAGCCCCGGACGAGCCAGGTCGAGACCGCGGCCGAAGCTGGTGCTTTTGCGACTGCGGCCGTGCCAGTCGAGGACCTTGCGCACGGCGGGGATTTCGGGGGCGTGGTGGTAGGCGGCGAGATGGGCATGGCTGACTGCGAACCCGGGGATGTTTCGTGCGTGGTTGTAGGCGAGCCAGGGCGCGGAAAGCGTGAAGAAACCCAACAGCAGGCCGAAGCTGAGCGACAGTCGCCGCCGGAGCGGCGCGCCGCCTGTCAGCAGATAGATGACGAGCATCAAGCCCATGATGAACTGATACTGCGGACGCGTGAGGGCGGCGGCGGCGCACACCAGGCCGGCGAGAATGGCCCAACCCCAGCCGCGCTGCAACGAGATCAACAGCAAGTCGACGGTGATCAGCAGAAGGGAGAGGATGAGCGTCTCATTCCAATACGTGCCGGCAAAGTAGTGTAGGCGCGGGTGCAAGGCCACGAGCACGGCCACAGCGGCGGCGAGGAATCGCGGCAGTTCAATGCGCTTCGCGATGCGCCACACGAGATAGACATTCAGCACCGACATCAGGTGCTGAACCAAGGCGACGAACTCCGCACTGTCGGCCAGCTCAAATAGACCGCGCAGGAAGAGGATGTGGAACGGCGTGCGATAGAAGTACAGGATGCCGGCAGTAGCGTAATCCCAGAGCTCGTGGGCGACTTTGGCGTAGTACTTGCCAGCGCCCATCCGAATAGGCACGGCGATCGCGTAGTAAGTCAGGTGCAGCAGCAGTGCTGCCAGGCAAGCAATCATCCAACCGGTGCCGGCCACGGGCGTAGGTTGCGCGTCGGCAGCCGTCGCGCCCGGGCGCGACTCACGGGGGCGATTGAGCCAGGTGAGCAGGCGCAGTCCGAGCAGCCCCAGCAGCGTCAGCCCTGAAGTGGCCAGGACCCAGCCGAGCACGAGCCGCAAGCGGCTGGGCTGAATCAGGGCGCGTGGCAGTTCGAGGAAGTCTTCTGGGGAGCGGGTTTTGATTTTCAGGCCGCGCTCCGTGAGCTCCAGCGCCAGGCCGGGACTACGCGGCCAGTCCTGCAATTGGCTGAGTTCGATAGACTGACCGTCGAGGACGAATTCGGTCAGTATGGCGGTGGCCGGCTGGAGGCTCGAGAGCGGGACGAAGCGCACTTCGCCGACATTGCCGAATGTGCTCGAAAAGGAGCGGCCGACGGCCCGCGGCGGCGCGGGCCGACGTCCCGGCGGCGCTACGAGCACGGCCGTCCATTTCTGCCCGTCGTGCAACTCATGCGTAACATAATCCCGTCCCGTGCTCACGCACACCCGGCCGCCACTTGAGTCACCGCGGAAGATCAGCACTCCCCAGGGCGCGGGGACTTTCACGGGCAGCGGCGGCGTCTCCTCAGCCGGCCGAGAACGGAGGCCCGTAAACTCAGCGCCGTCGCCCGTAAGCGAGATTGGCTGCCAGAAGTCGGTGGCATACGGTTCGAGACTCCACTGCACGAGTGGACCGCGCGGCACGTCGTCGAGCTCGCGGGCGAGCGCCTGGAAGGCCGAATCGGGCGCGGCGAAGCTCAAGTGCGGCTGTGACTGATGCGGTGGCGGGGTAAGGATTGCCGCGAGCGTGACCGGCTGAGACGCTTCGGGTGTGGAATCGTCCGGGCGTATACGGATATCCAGCAGTGGCATGCGGCCGACCGGGAAGAGGGCGCCGTCCAGGTCCGGACGAAAGGGTGCATAGCGCAAGCCGGTGTATGCGCCCGAGGCGCTCGTGGACATCTGCCAGGAAAGCGTGTGGTCGGCAAAGAACAGGCGATCAAGAGCGCGGTGTTCCCGGGTGGCCAGGGCCGCGGCCAGACAAAGGACGATAATGATGGCCACGGCTCGCCTGAGACGGGACATGCGGCCATTCTGCCAGGGTTGTCAGGAACGTGTCAACCGGCGCCTCTCGACACACGAAGTTGACGTTACCCCCACCACTACAGCCTGAGGAACAGATGACTTTCGCACCCGCGCGGAGTGCGGGGCACCTGGGATAGCTACCCCGCTAGGTGCGAGGCAGATTAACGCTCCGGCGGGGGAAGGGATTGCCGCATGCGGGGTGGCGAGGAAAGGAGTCACGCACCAGCGTGCGAAGGTGATTCTTAAAGCAGCCGGCTGCGCTTTCTGGCTGAAAGCTGAAAGCGGAGAGCTGACAGCTAATCGCCCAGACCCGCGCGTTAGAAGTTGACCGCCACGGATAGCTGACTGGCGATGGAGCGGGCTTGGTTGACTGCAATCTGCGGATTGCTGCTGATCTTCGTGACGAGCAGTGGCTCTCGCCCGACCAGGTTGACCGGCACGTCGCGGGCGCGCTCCAGGGCATCCGCGCGGACGCGGAGCAGGTGCCCGCTCCAGTTGCAGACGTAGGCGCCCGGTTCGTGTATTACGTCAAACGGTACACACGCCCCCACCGCGATCCGCCCTTCCTCGCTGCCGGTCTCCTCCGGACAGGTCACTGGCTCAACAGCCATGCCGCATCCTCCTTGATCTCCGATGTCGCGCGGCTCGCCACTTTAGCAGCGGACACCCTAAATACGTACTATGTACGCGCGGTTGAGAACGGCAAATAAACTTCACGACATGCGCGCGGGAGCGCCAAGAAGGGCGCTACATCGCGAGAAAACGCGAACTTACCAGCCGCCGTAAATTCTGTGTATGGCGGTGCTCAGAAATGTTTAACAATGCTCCTGGCCGCGCTGCTGGCTGAGCAGTGCGGCTGTGCTGGCGGCCGAGCAGTGCTGCCGTGCCGGCTGAGGAGTGCTGCGATCAGAATTTCACTTCCAGGTTGAAGAACGCCGCCAGGCGCTTGGCCTTCGAAATGACTACGTCGGGATCGTCGCTGATTTTCGTTATCGTCAGCGGCCGGTCGCCCACAATGTTCAACCCCGGTGGC
>JAAYXS010000391.1 GCA_012515775.1 Phycisphaerae bacterium | reverse complement strand
GCGGTGGATAGCCCGGCTTCCGGGGACTGGCGCGGACGTGTTTGAAGATTTCACCCCCGGCCCCCGCCGCCGTGAACTATCAGTCGTCGTGCACGATTCGGCAGCAACGGCGGGGGGGAAGGCAGACCCCGCCGCGACGAGCTGCCGAATCGTGCGCCGACGCTTTGTTGGCTTTAGTAGACCCGCGTCGCCTCAGTCTCGCGGATGGGACGCTCGGCCTGGTCGCTTTGAACCTGCACGGCCATCCGCATATCGCCGGGCCGGTCGCAGTGGGCGAAGATCGTCCAAGTGATCTTTTCCTTCGGAGGCAGCAACGGCACCGTGGCGAACGTGAGCTCTGGGCCCTCGACGCGCGGCTCCGTCGGACCGGCGCTGCGAACGAAGGTCAGCTCGTCCGGCAGGCGGGCGGCCATGCGGATGTTTGTTTCAGGGGCCGAGCCTTGGTTGATGATTGTGACCCGATACTCCACTAATTCGCCGATGCGCAGCGGATCCTGGATGTCGATCATTTCCAACAGCAGAGCCGGCACGCCTTCCAGCGCCGTGGCCAGCATGACGCTTTGCTGCCCGCCGCAATCGCCGCACACGACAAAGACCGGGTTGATGGTGCGGGCCACGTCAGTCGCGCGCACGCGCAAGCCCAATTCACGGGGCTGGCCGGGCGGGAAATTGCCGATGTTCCAGACGACGCGCTCGCCGGCAGGTTGACCCCCGTCGGTGGCTTCCAGGAATAGGACGCCAGGCGGCAGTTCGGCGGTAACCGTCACATTGGTGTCGGGCGCGTTACCGGTGTTCTCGATCAGAATGCGATATTCGATGGGCAGGCCGATCAGCTCCTGATCCGGGCCGGCGGCGCGGATGTTCAGGGCCGCAAAACGCGCAAAGAACAACAGTTCGCTGCGCTCGGTGCGCAGGCCGGCGTCGCCCACGGCCTGGGCTGCGACGCGGTATTCGCCGGGGGCCAGCACGGGCAGACAGATGTCGAAACTGCGTTCCTCATCGCAGCCGAGCGCGCCGACCATGCGCTCCGAGTCGGCGGCGGCCGTCAACTGCGGGGCGCCGGGGGGCGGCATGATCGAGACGGTTACGCGCACGTTGTCGGCCGTTGCGCTGCCGGTGTTGCGCACGGTGACGTGCAGGTTAGCGTCCTGGTCGGAGCGGCAGATGAACACATCCTGCGGGCCGGTCATGCAGAGCGCGAGCTGCGGCTGCGTTACGGCCGTCTGGAGGCAGGCGTAAAGGTCATATTGGGCGGTGAGGCAGCTCGAGAGACAACCGGTGCCGCCGGCGACGCCGCACTGCTCGATGCAGCGCGTCTCGCGCGGGCCGAGATCGCCGATTGGATAGCGGACGACATTGGCGGCGTGGGCGCCGGCCGGCCGGTCATGCGGGATCCAGCCCGCGCCACCGCCGATCGGCCCCTGGACACTGACATCCTGAGGCAGTTCGTCAATTACAGTGACGTTTCGCAGCGCGTGTTTGGTGCGGTTAGTGACTTTGATCGTGTACTTAAACGGCTCTCCCGAGCGGACTTCGCGTGGGCCGCACTTTTCCAGTTTCAGCACGGCATCGCTGCGGTCGCCGGTGGGCAGGTATATGCTGCTGCACGTTTCACGTTCGCAGCGTGAGCGCCAACTGGCCGTACAGGCGCTACAGGGACTGCTTCGGTGCTCGCACACCGCGCAGCGTGGGCACTCGGCCAGGTAGGCGGCCCGCGGCGCACAGGTGGTTTCACCGTTACATTTGTTGGCGCTGTTGCAACCCGCCAGGCCAAGTGCCAAGAGGCAGGAAGCGCCGATCGTGATTGTCACAAGTGGCTGCCAGAACTTCTTCATTTCTTCTCTCCCGAGCGTTTTCGCGCGCCGGTGGGGCCGCAGTAGGGCCTAGGAGGGTCCCAGCCCGGGATCCATCCACGCTGGCGCGAGCGGGGAATAAGGAGCGCCCGCCACGGGGCGGGCGTTCCTATTCACGGCTCCCCTGTTTGCACCGGTTGAGTTCGCCGCCGTGGCGAACTTCGTTTTATTTTGTTGTTGGCCGCCGGGTGCGTAGGCCGGCCGGCCACTTACGTTCGGCCTCGCAAGAGGCCGGCAAGCAGCGCGAGGACAAAGAGGACCACGAACAGGAAGAACAGTATTTTGGCGATGGTCGCCGCCCCGGACGCGATGCCGGTAAAGCCAAAGATGGCGGCGATAATGGCAATGACGAAAAAGACTATTGCCCAGTAAAGCATTTGCACACTTTCGGATTCGAGCCAGGTCTTAACAGACGCGTTCTATTACAGTTTCGCATGGCAGTCTGACAGCGCTCTAAATATTCGGTGAATTTGATGTAACAGAATATTTGGGATAGTTTGGCTAGGATTAAAAACAAGGGTAGAGATTTGCCGCTTTGGGCCAAACAGATGCCGCTTTAGGCCAACATGCTATTCCGGACACGGGCGAAAACGCGCCAAGAGATAGCCCCACACAAATGCTACAGTACTGCCCAGCGGTATCATCCAGGGCCAGGCGACGGTTTGGTGTTCAGTGCCGCCGGTCGGGTCTGGCCAGTATCCCCGATAGTTCAACCATAGCATAAATGCCAGTCCGGCCAGGAGAACCAGCGTCTGCAGCGGCGCTGGAATCACAGCGCGGCCGCGTTCGCCACGTTGCGGGAGGAAATCCCTGTAAAGTTGCAGCAGCCAGCCGGCGAAAATGACTCCGGCGGCGGTCCAGCAGACTACATGGGACCATTCCGCATGCCAGATTAGCGCGAAGACACACATGCACGAGAGCGGTGCAGCGTGAATAAAGCCCCGGCTGTCGACGCGCAACGGCAAGAATGACAACAGGAACCCGGCCAGGAGCGCTCCCGAGACATAACCCGCCATGGCCAATCCCATATCGAGAATGGACGGGTACTTGCTTGCGACTTGCTGCGACCAGTATGCGAGTAATCCGAGCAGTATGCCCCAGAACACAACCAGGCCGCGACTAGCCATGACGGAAGTTCGCCCGTGGCTGTGGCTGGGTTCCTCAACTGAGTCGTCGCCGTGCGCGGCGGACAATTCCACGGCGACGGCCATGGTAGACGCGCCGGCGATTCGAGAGCCCGCCAATGGCTGTCGGGAATTGAGGGGGGCGGCCGCCGAGCGCTGCTTGCGCCGCTGCAATGCGCGCATCAACGGCTCGTAGAAGGCGGTCTGCGCTGTCTGGCTGAGGGCGGTCAAGATGCCCATGACACTCGAAATGGCCGCCGCGAAGATGGCTGCGATAATGAGGCCCTTCAGGCCGCGCGGGACCACCTCGACGGTGAAGATTGGGAAAATGCGGTCGCCCTTGGCGCGAAACAGGTCCAGCGCCTCGCCCTGCAGCGCATAGCTCTGGTAGTAGGCATATAGACCGATGCCCACGAAGGCCACAATGAACGTGACAATCTGGCTGGCAGAGCTGGCGATGAGGGCCCGGCGCGCCGCGCGGTAATCGCGGCAGCAGAACATGCGTTGGGCCATCAGTTGATCGGTGCCGTAAGAGCCGAGGCCGCCCCAAGTGCTGGCAATGACGGCGGTCCAGATCGTGTAGCTGCGCACCGGGCTGGGGCTGAAATCGAAGAAAGTGAACTTGCCCCAGGGGCCGG
>JAAYXS010000006.1 GCA_012515775.1 Phycisphaerae bacterium | reverse complement strand
TGGGGCGCTATGACGGGCTGGCGCTATGTGCATTTTCTGGCGCGCCTGTCCGGACTGCGCGGCGCGACTGCCCGAACCGCCACCCACGCGGCCATCGAGCGCGTCGGCATGCAGGAGCACATGCACCGTGCGATCCGCGGCTATTCCAAGGGGATGCGGCAGCGCATCAAAATCGCGCAGGCCCTGGTCCATCGACCGCAACTGTTGATTTTGGACGAGCCGCTGACCGGGGCCGATCCGGTTTCGCGTCACGAGCTGACTGAGTTGCTGCACGCTCTGGCGGCGGAGGGCGTCGATATCCTGGTTTCCAGCCACGTGCTGCACGAGGTGGAGGCGCTTACGCGACAGATTCTACTGATTGATCACGGGCGTATTGTGGCCGAGGGCGAACTGGGGGCCGTGCGGCAGCAGATTCACGACCGGCCGCACACGATCCGCATTCGCGTGGATGATCCGCGCCGACTGGCGGCCGGCGTGGTGCCGTTGCCGGCGGTGACCGGCGTCAAGTTGGTCGACGGCCAGACACTGGCTGTGGAGACCCGCTCGCCGGACGAGGTGTATGCGTTTGTAAACGGCGCCGCGGCTGAAGGGCGCGTGAACGTGCAGGAGATTGCCGCGGCCGACGAAAGCCTGGAGGCGGTGTTTGGTTACCTGACCGAGCACCGGCTATAGCGATGACGGCGATGGTGGCGCTATTCGGGTTTACGCTGCGGCAGATTTTCGGGCAGCGAAAGCTGTGGTTGGCGGTGGCGCTGTTGCTGTTGCCGGCAGCGATTACGGTCTTGATCTGGGCGGTCGGCGGCGAACAGGGGCTCAAGCACCGGTGGGAGGCGTACCACGTTCTGATGCAGATGCTGATTGGGCTGCTTGTGCCGCTGGTCTGCATGCTCTACGGCAACGCGCTGCTCGGCGCCGAAATAGAGCAGCGCACGATCGTGTACCTGCTCACGCGGCGGCTGCACCGAGCCACGGTGCTGCTGGTTCGTTTTGCCGCGGTCTGGCTGGCGCTGACGGTTCTGTGCGAGCTGGCCCTCCTCGCGGCTCACCTGTGTGCGACCATGAGCAGCGAGGCCGTCGCGTCGCCGGCTTCGGGAGGCTCTTGGCAGCCGTGGGTTGCCTGGCGCGTCTATGCCGGGGTGACGGCACTCGGCGTCGCTGGATATCTGGCGGTGTTCACGACGATCAGCGTAGTCTTCGCCCGTTCTCTGATCGTATCGGTGGTCTACTTTGTCCTTTTCGAGTTGATAATCGCGAATCTACCGCTGACGGCCTCAGCGGCGAGCATCACGCATCATCTGCGTCAAACGGTTATGGACCGGATGCCCGAAGTGCGCGGGCTGTACGACTGGCCCCGGGAAGTGCTCGAGCAGGTCTTCCCGGTGGGAGAAACGGGGATCGATAACTTGTTGCTCGCAGTGGCAGTTCTGCTAGGGCTCGCGAGTGTGCTAGTGACCTTCCGGGAGCTGGTTCCGGCGCGCGTGAGCCGTGATTGAAGGCGGGAGGGGAGAATATGAGTGATATGCCCAAGCTTAATTACAATCCTGAGTGATGCTCAACGAATTTACCATCATCTTCGAGCGCGGCGAAAACGGCTGGTGGATCTCGACGATCCCGGAGGTGCCGGGTGCTTTCTCGCAGGGGCGGACCAAGGACGAAGCACGCCAGAACGCTTTGGATGCACTTACGGAATTGATGGCTGCAAGGCGTGAGCTAGCGTTGCGGCAACGCGCGGCTGATTCCGAGGTTGAGACGATTCGGATCGCCCGCTAGCGCTCGCGCGCCTCTCACTCCCGCGGCCGCTGCAACGGAAACAGAATCACATCGCGGATGCTCGTGCTGCCGGTCAGCAGCATGACCATGCGATCAATGCCGATGCCCAAGCCGCCGGCCGGGGGCATGCCGTATTCGAGCGATTCGACGAAGTCCTCGTCCATGACGCGCATCGTTTCGTCGCCCTCGCCTTCGATCTGGCCGGCCAGGTTCTCGCGTTGCACGTCCGGGTCGTTGAGCTCGCTGTAGGCGTTGCCCATCTCCATGCCCTTGATGTACAGCTCAAAGCGCAACGCCAGACTCGGGTCGTCGGGGTGGCGCTTCGTGAGCGGGCAGAGCGGGGCAGGGTAGTCGAGGACGAAGGTCGGGTTGATTAGATGCTGTTCGACCAGTTCCTCAAACAGCGCGTTCACGAGCAGGACGTGGTCAACATGGAACTCCGCGCCGGCCGCGCCTGGTTGGGCCGGAGTTGGCATGGGCTGCTGCTCCATGCCGGGGGCGCTGAGCTTGGCCGGATCGACGCCCTGTTCCAATGCCGCTTGAGCTTTCTGTAACTTGGCCAGGAGGCCGATTTCTTGCGCCTTGGCGAGCACGGCCGGCCGGTCATTGATGTCGAGGCCGGCGTACTCGCGCAGCAGGTCGGCATAACGGGCCCTGCGCCAGGGCGTCGTGTAATCGATTTCGTGCTGGCCGAATTTGATGCGCGTCGCGCCGATCACATCGCGGGCCGCGCCGCCGATGATGGCTTCGCAAATTTCCATCATGTCGTGGTA
>JAAYXS010000390.1 GCA_012515775.1 Phycisphaerae bacterium | reverse complement strand
GCGCGTTCCGGCAGTTCTGTCGTTCTCAGCGGCACTGGCTGGAGGATTACGCCCTTTATGCCGCACTGCGACACCTCCAGGGCGGGCGAGCGTGGTTGGACTGGATGGAAGAGGTGCGGCTGCGGCGAAGCAGGGGGGTGGTCAAGGCGCGGGCCGAATTGGCGCGTGAAATCGCGTTCGAGAAGTTCGTTCAATTCAAGTTTGCTCAACAGTGGGCGGCGCTGCGGGCTTACGCGCGGCAACGCGGCGTGGGCCTGTTGGGCGACATGCCGATCTTCGTCGCACTCGATTCGGCCGACGTGTGGGCGCATCGCGAGCTATTTTGCCTCGACAGCGCGGGCCGGCCGCTGGTAGTCTCAGGCGTGCCGCCGGATTACTTCAACCGCAACGGTCAGCTTTGGGGGCACCCACACTACCGCTGGCCGCGCCACGCGGCGACGGGCTTCGCCTGGTGGGTAGCTCGTTTCCGCCAGGCTTTCGCATTTTTCGACGCTGTTCGCGTGGACCACTTCCTCGGTTTTCACCGCCTGTGGAAAGTTCCCGCTCAGGCGGCTACCGCCCGCCACGGGCGTTGGACGCGCACGCCCGGCCGGGCGCTGCTCCGAGCGGTAACCGGCGCGCTCGGGCCCGTGCAGATAATCGCGGAAGATTTGGGCGCAGTGACGCCGCAGGCGCTGGCGCTGCGCGACGAGTTTGGCTTTCCGGGCATGCGGGTACTGCAATTCGCATTCGGCGACGATGGGCCCGGCAGCCGTTATCACCAGCCGCACTCTTATCCCCGCAACTGTGCGGTCTACCCAGGCACGCACGATAACGAGACGGCGGTGGGCTGGTTTACAAATCTGCGGGCGGCGGCCAAGAAGAAGGCGCGTCGCCAAAGCGGTAGGCGCGTTGCGGACACACCCTACGAGCGGGTGCTACGCTACACAGGTACGAGTGGCGGCGACATAAACTGGGACCTGATCCGCATTGCCTCGATGTCCGTGGCCGACCTGGCGATCGTGCCCGTGCAGGACCTGCTTGGGCTTGGAAACGAGGCCCGCGTGAACTTCCCCGGCCGGCGAAAGGGCAACTGGGAATGGCGCCTGCAGCCGGGGGCGCTGACCGACAAGCTGGCCGAGCGGCTGCGGCAGATGACCGAGACATACGGCCGCGCGACCTGATACTGGCCAGTTTGAACGAATGGTCTATGCTGCAGTTGTTTTCTTAGTGCCGGATTCGGATTTGGCCTTTTCGCTGCTGCCGCTCTTCTCGCTGGTGGATTTACTGGTCGAACCGCTGGTGGAACCGCTCTTCTCGGCCGCGGCGGCCCTTTTGTACGAGTCGCTGCGATAGTCGGTCTCGTAGAAGCCTGAGCCTTTGAATATTATGCCGCCGCCGGTGCCGATCAGACGCTTCAACTTTTTCTTGCCGCACGCCGGGCAAACTTCCAAGCACGGTGACTTAATGGATTGGAAGTGCTCAAACTCGTGACTACAAGCTTCACAACGATACTCATATGTAGGCATATACTCCTCGTCGCGACCTCAGTTCTGGATCGCCGCTGGGAATTTACGAGCAGCGTCACGTCAAATACAAAAGCGCCTTGCTCGAATTTCCGCCTCTATTCGCCGCTCTTGGCCTCCGGCTCCTCAGACTCTGCCGCGGCCGGGCCGGGACCGGCCGAGACGACGACGCGCGACGACCGCAGCACGCGGTCGTGCATTTTGTATCCGGTGGCTATTTCCTGCATCACGATGCCGGCCGGATACTCCCCACTCGGCTGTTGCAGCATGGCCTCGTGCAAATGCGGATCGAATGGCTGGCCAAGCGCCTCGATGGGAGTGATGCCGCGGGAACGGAGTAGCTTGAGGAAGTGCTCCAGCACGAGGCGGATGCCTTCGCCGATAACACCGACGTCCTCACGCTTTTGAGCCGCGTCGCGCGTACGGACCAGGTCGTCGACCACGAGCAGCAACTCGCGAGCGAAATCGGCCTCAGCGTACTTAAGGGCTTCGGCTATGTCGCGTTGCGCCCGGTGCTGGATGTTGCGCGTTTCGGCAACGAGCCGCAGGTTCTGGTCCTTGAGGCTAGCGATTTCCTCTTCGAGCGCCCGCAGGCGTTCGGGATCGCAAGCGGCCGCCTGGCCGGCCGCGGGGGCAGCGGCTTCGCCGACCGCCCGGCTGTCGGCTGCCCCTCCAGCGTTTGTTTTCTTGGAATCCATGTCAGCCATTGCCTGATACCTGTTCTGTTGCTCAGGCGCCTTTCTAAGGTCAGACGCCCCGCGCCGCCTGTCTGCGATTCTAGGCGGCGCCGCTTCCTGAGGAGCGCTCTTCCTGGTCGGACGCGCCCTCGCCGGTGAAATACTCCTTTACGCGATCGAAAAAGCCTTTGGATTCGGGCAGGACCTGCTTGTCCTCGGTGGCCGCGAACTTCCGCAGCAGTTCTTCCTGCTCGCGGTTAAGCTTACGCGGGATTTCGATCACAACCTGGACCATTTCATCGCCCACGCGCCCGGTCTGCAGGTTCGGCAGTCCCTTGCCCGGCAGCCGGAAGACCGTCCCGTGCTGAGTGCCGGGCGGCACGCGGAGCGGTGCGGTGCCGGTTAACGTCGGAACGTCCACCTGACCACCCAAAGCGGCCTGCGTGAAGCTGATCGGCAGCACACACACCAAGTGGTCGCCGTCGCGCTGGAAGAACTGCGAACGGCGGATCTGGACAACGCAGCGCAAGTCGCCGCGCGAGCCGCCGCTGGGGCCAGGCTCGCCCTCGCCGCGGATGCGGATGGTCTGGCCGTCGTGAATGCCCGGCGGGATCTTCACGTTCAGCACGCGCTCTTTCATCACGCGGCCGGTGCCTTCGCAATCGCGGCAGGGCTTTTCGATTGTGTCTCCACGGCCCTGGCACGTGGGGCACTCGGTCACGGTGCGCGTCACGAAGAACCCCATGGAAGTCTGGCGCTCGACCTGGCCGTAGCCGCCGCAGGTGCGGCGCTTGGAACCGGGCTCGGCGCCGTTGCCGCCGCAGCGGTCGCAGTAGTCGGCGCGCTCGAAGCGCAGCGTTTTCTCCACGCCGGTGGCGACGTCGCGCAGGTCGATCTCGACCAGGGCCTGGATGTCCACTCCGCGCCCCCCGCGCGTTCGCACACGCCCGCCGCCGAAAGCCTCGCCGAAAAGATCGCTGAAGACGCTGAAGATGTCGTCGATGCCCATGCCGGAGAAGTCATGCATGCTGGCGCCCTGCAGGCCGGCATGACCATAGCGATCGTAGCGGGCCCGCTTCTCCGGATCGGACAGGACCTCATAGGCTTCAGCGGCTTCTTTGAAAAGCCCCTCGGCGTCGGGCGACTTGTTGCGGTCGGGGTGGTACTTCAAGGCCGCTTGGCGGTACGCGCGCTTGATTTCCTCGGGCGCGGCGGTCCGCGCCACCCCCAGCACCTCGTAGTAGTCACGTTTGTTAGCCACGGATCCGTTCATAGTCGCCCCGCGCTTTTCGAGCAAATCCCGTGCCGCTCTTTTTTTGGATCGGCGGGGTCGCCTGGTGGGACTGACCGGTTAGATACCGGTCCCACTAGGCGGCCGAGAGCCGGTCCCCGAAGCAAGACAGGGGCGGCTCGCGCGGAGCGACCGTCCCTGTCCTTATAACGGGACTTCGGGCGGCAAAGCCGGAGCTTTGCTCTATCTCGACGAAGGCGGACTAGCGCATCGCGCCCTCAATGTGTTCGTGCTTCTCTTCCTTGTATTCGGTGCACAACACGTCGGTGGTCAGCATCAGGCCGGCGACGCTGGCCGCGTTCTGTAGAGCGACGCGGGCCACCTTCGCGGGATCGATGATGCCGGCCTCGAACATGTCGACGTATTCGCCGCGGGCCGCATCGTAACCGATGTTGTTGCCGCGCGACAGGATTTCGTCCACTACCACGCCGCCGTCTACGCCGGCGTTCTCAGCGATCTGCCGGGCCGGTTCTTCCAGGGCCCGCGCGATGATGCGGTAGCCGATGGCCTCATCGCCTTCGACCTTCTTGGCCGCGGCCTGTACCGGCTTGGTGGCGCGCAACAGGGCCACGCCGCCGCCGGGCACGATGCCTTCCTCGGCCGCCGCCTTGGTGGCGTGGAAAGCGTCGTCGACCAGGTCCTTGCGTTCTTTGACGTTGACCTCGGTGGCGCCGCCGACTTTTACGACCGCCACGCCGCCGGTCATCTTGGCCAGCCGCTCCTGGAGCTTCTCGCGGTCATAGTCGCTAGTGGTCTTCTCGATTTGCGAGCGGATCTGGCCGATGCGCGCCTCGATGTCCTTCTTCTTGCCGGCGCCTTCGATAATCGTCGTCTCGTCCTTGGTGACCACGACCTTCTTGGCCCGGCCCATCATGTTCAGGTCGACGTTCTCGAGCTTGATGCCCTGGTCTTCGCTGATGAAGATCCCGCCGGTCAGGACGGCGATGTCGCCCAGCATGGCTTTGCGGCGATCGCCGAAGCCGGGGGCCTTGACCGCGCAGGTGTGCAGCACGCCGCGGAGCTTGTTGACGACCAAAGCTGCCAGGGCCTCGCCCTCGACGTCCTCGGCGATGATGAGCAGCGGCTTGCCGACATTCGCGATCTTCTCCAGCACCGGGATCAGGTCGCGCAGCGAGGAAATTTTCTTCTCATAAATGAGAATGTACGGGTCTTCGAGCACCGTCTCGAGAGTCGTCGGGTTCGTGATGAAGTAGGGCGAAACGTAGCCCTTGTCGAACTGCATGCCTTCGACGTGCTCCCAGGTGGTCTCGAGGCTCTTGCCTTCCTCGATCTCGATTACGCCGTCCTTGCCGACCTTTTCGAAGGCCTCGGACAACATCTTGCCGACGTCTTGGTCGCCGTTGGCGCTGATGGTGGCCACCTTGGCGATGTCGTCCTTGCCGCGAACTTTGACGGACTGGTCCTTGATGCTCTTGACCGCGATTTCAACGGCGGCGTCGATGCCGCGCTTTACCGCCGTCGGGTTGGCGCCGGCGGTGATGTTCTTCAGCCCGGCGCTGAAGATGGCTTCGGCCAGGACGGTGGCCGTGGTCGTGCCGTCGCCGGCCACGTCGGAGGTCTTGCTGGCCACTTCATTAACCAGCTTGGCGCCCATGTTTTCGAACGGGTCGGGCAGCTCGATTTCCTTGCTGACGGTGACGCCGTCCTTGGTGATGCGCGGCGAGCCCCAGGATTTCTGGAGTAGCACGTTACGGCCGACCGGGCCGAGCGTGGAGGCGACCGCGCGAGAAAGCTTGCGCAGGCCGTTGAGCATCTGCCGCCGGGCGTGCTCGGAGTACATCAATTGCTTTGCAGGCATGTGCGTTCCTCAATTTCAAATGACAAATTTCAAATTTCAAATGAGCGGCCCGGAGGTAAGCATCGGGCGTGCTCGCAGAATTTGTCATTTGCCATTGGTGTTGTGAATTACTCTTGAATCGCCAGAATGTCGCTTTCCCGCAGGATCACGTACTTCTCGCCCTCGAGCTCGACCTCGGTCCCGGAGTACTTGCCGTAGATCACGGTGTCGCCGACCTTTACCGACATCTTGCCGCGCTCGCCGCTCTTCTCGAGCAACTTACCGGGGCCGGCGGCGATGACCTTGCCGTGCAGCGGCTTTTCGCGGGCCGTGTCCGGCAGCACGATCCCGCCGGCGGTTTTCTCTTCGGGCTCGGAAGGTTCGACGACTACTCGGTCATCCAGCGGACGAATTTTCAGTTTCTTCGCAGTTGCGGTTGGCACTTTCAATCTCCTTGAACTGGGGCTCTGCGGCACGCCGGTGAGCCCGCTTGTCTACCGTTTATCCGATTCCCTTTCTGGGACTATGGCTTCGTCTGCTCCACGCGACACGGCGCGCAGCCGGTGCGTGTCGCCGTTGTCATTACATCATGTCCATCCCACCCATGTCGTCGTCGCCCATGCCGCCCATGCCCGGCGGGCCGCCCGGGCCGGCCTTCTTCTCCTTGGGCTTTTCGGCGATCAGGCAGGCGGTCGAGAGCAGCACGCGGGCCACGCTGCTGCCGTTCTCCAGTGCCGAACGCACGACCTTGGTCGGGTCGATGATGCCCATCTGCATCATGTCGCCGTACTGGCCGGTTTCGGCGTTGAAGCCGTAGGGGCCGTCTTTCTCGGTGACGCGCTTGAGCACGACCGCCGGCTCGTAGCCCGCGTTGGCTGCGATCTGCTTGATGGGAGCGGTGATGGCGCGCTTGACGATCTGGACGCCGACCTTCTCGTCGTCGCCTTTTACCTTGAGCGTGTCAAGCGCCTTGCCGGCCCGCACCAGGGCTACTCCGCCGCCGGGCACAATGCCCTCGTCGATCGCGGCGCGCGTCGCGTGTAGTGCGTCTTCGACGCGGGCCTTTTTCTCCTTCAGCTCCGACTCGGTTGCGGCGCCGACCTTGATCTGCGCGACACCGCCGGCCAGCTTGGCCAGGCGCTCCTGCAGCTTCTCGCGGTCGTAGTCGCTGGTAGTGTCTTCGATCTCCTTGCGGATCTGCTCGATACGGCCTTTGATGTCCGCACTGCTGCCGGCGCCTTCGATGATGGTGGTGTTGTCAGCGTCGACCCGGATGCGCTTGGCCTGGCCGAAGTCCTCAATGTTGACGGAATCCAGCTCGATCCCCAGGTCTTTGAAGATTGGTTTGCCGCCGGTCAGGATAGCGATGTCCTGCATCATGGCTTTGCGGCGATCGCCGTAGCCGGGCGCCTTTACCGCACACACCTGGAGAATGCCGCGCAACTTGTTGACCACCAGCGTCGCCAGCGCCTCGCCTTCGATGTCCTCAGCGATGATGAGCAGCGGGCGCTTGGCCTGGGCGACCTTCTCAAGCAGCGGCACCAGCTTGGTCACGCTGCTGATTTTTTCCTCGTAGATCAGCACGAAGGCCTTTTCGAGCACGCATTCCATCGCGTCTGGGTCGGTCACGAAGTGCGGACTGAGATAGCCGCGGTCGAACTGCATGCCCTCGACCACGTCCACCGTCGTTTCCAGGCTCTTGCCCTCCTCGACCGTAATGACGCCGTCCTTGCCGACCTTCGCGAAGCAGTCGGCCATGATTTGGCCCACCGCGCGGTCGTTGTTGGCAGAGATCGACGCGATGTTGACGATTTCGTCGGCTCGCTTGGGATCGAGATTAACCGGGCGGGAAATGTTCTTAAGCTCGGCTACCATTGCCCGCACGGCAGCGTCAATTCCGCGATTGATGCCGTTCGGATCGAAGCCGGCTACGACGTTCCGCAGCCCCTCTTTGTAGATCGCTTCGGCCAGGACCGTCGCGGTGGTGGTTCCGTCGCCGGCCACGTCGCTGGTCTTGCTGGCGGCCTCTTTAACGAGCTTGGCCCCCATGTTCTCGTATTTGTCGTGGAGCTCCACTTCTTCAGCCACGGTCACGCCGTCTTTCGTAACCGTGGGGGCGCCCCAGCCCTTATCCAGGACAGCATTGCGGCCGCGCGGCCCGAACGTGGTGCGCACAGCCGCCGCCAGTTTTTCCACTCCCGCCAGGATCGCCTTCTGTGCTTCCTGGTCGAACGCCATTTGCTTAGCCGCCATTCAGACGTCTCCTTTGCAGAGGCGGCTC